>NZ_JBQXES010000007.1:0-100573 GCF_052599055.1 Thermophilibacter sp. ZX-H3
CGCCGCCACGTCCCTGCCCGTCATGCTCGCCATCGCGACCTCCCTACGCCGTCGTGCCCCTCGCTGCGAGCGTACGCCGGCGACCGGACAGAAACTCAGGGGCTATGCTTCTCGTTAGGGGCCACATCTGCCATTTCAGCGCCCCGGAGCCCGGTTGTTACATGGTTTTGAATGTAATAAATAGTAAAAGTAAATCAGCTCTTGTCCACGGGGCACCCGCCAGGGCCAGCCGCGACGCACGCAAGAAGACCTATGATCGGCCGGCCTTGCCGGTTTCGTCCTCACCAGCCTCAAAAAGTAAGAAGGGGTCGCAGAACTTCCGCGACCCCTGGCAACGAAGCTAGTTTTATTAAATAATTTATTTCCACTCAGTAATCGAATCGTGCATTCCCATGGTCTCTCGTCTACATGGTGCAGCGTCACCCCACTCACCACCGAAATTATCGGGATATCGAGCACCCGGATAAACTCAATATTGAACTCAGCTATTCCATATTAGCGTCAGCTGTCAGACGCCCCAAAGCAACCTGAGCCATCACTTTCATCACATTTCGTGGTATCTGGCAAATTCTGCTTAGGGTATTGCAAACATAGCCAATCTATCACCCATGCTTTAAATCGAGAACGCTCAAGTTCGCACCTGATTTTCGTAGGGCTCATGCCAAGCAGCCGCCATAGTATGGCATAGCTAACCAATGCGATTCCCATTGTTAGCTGATATAAACGAGACGGGTCAACCGCAACAGCTGAAGACCCGTGCGAATATGTGTTACGAGCGTCCTGCTGTTCAGACACGAATTTATCTATATCAGGGACAAGCCACCCGACAGCATCTTTCTGCCTATCCATAAGTTCATTTATCAGACGCTTTGCGCCTTTTGAATTCTGTCCTATTCGAGACTGGATCCATGCCACAAATTCTTCTGGCATTCCTTCGATTCGCTTCAAGAGTTCTTTTCGATTTTGCTTCAACTCAGCTTTTGGCCAAGATTGTAGGTCAGCTCTGTATCTTGAAATTGCTTCTAAAGCCTGAGATGCGGATACGCACTGCAACTCAACTGGCATTTTCCAGTCATAGGTAAGTATTGAAATGATTAAGTCGCTGGCACGTTTGAGAAGCAGGTAGTCTTTCTTGCCTCTCTTTTCAATGCCATAATCGAACCAGTTGTAAAGATAGTTGCCGATTTCTCCTTCTAGTGCGCGATAAGGGAATGGCATCGCACGTATAGCATTTTTTGACGGAGCGGGAGAATCGATCAATGGTGCGTAGTATTGAATTGCGCTCCCTTCACCATCAAAATACAAAGCAAACCTTTGGATGGCTGCATGAAAGCCCATGCACAAGCTAAAGAACTTTGACAGTTTGACAGCGAAATCACGAGCCTCCTCGAGTGTCTTTCCGGCTGAGAAACATACTTTCAAACAGCACTGGTGACGAAAAGTCATCTCGTTTACATTCAGCCCGGGAATGATGTACTTGCCGAACAGCGTGATACTGCATTGCTCACTCTCTAGCAAGACCGTGGCCTCATCATCTTCTTTTTTATATTCGAGCGCTCTGAAGCGCACATTATCTTGATCATCAGACTCGAAAGTCATGCAATAAGCTGATTTTCCGTACCAGTCCGCCAGATTCCTTACCTCGATATCCACCCTTTTAATTACATTAGATGGGTCGAATTCACGGCATCCCTTTGCTGCCATAAGATAATCTGCACGGATGACCTGATGGACCATTCCCGGATAGTGCGTTTCACCGCTGCTGTACGCAGCGTTTCCAAGCACCAACGCATACCCGTCCTGAGAGAACCCATATAAGTGCTCCGCAGCAGAGGGCTCTTTTTCACCGTTAATGACGACGCCTGGGGAACCGAGCAGCTTTCCGCAGGGGATGTCGAGAACGACACCCTCGTCACCAAGGTTTGCCGTCCCTTGAACCGTGTTGTCCCCACGCGCTTCTTCCCAGCTCTTCCCCCATACTCCCTGGGTAAAACTTGAAGGAATCATAGTATGCCCCCATCAATTAACGTAGACTCTCGACCTATCCCCACAACCCCATGTTCGACATCGCGTACAGCGGGACGTTCCTCATCCAGTCCTGCTCGCGGTAGCCCGACAGGCTGAAACGAACGGACTTGATCTCCGGATGGGACTCCTTGAACGACCGTAGGCTCTTGGCGCGCAGGTTCTCCTCCGCCTTCACCTCGATGGCATAGACGCTGTTCGACCCCTGCGCCAGGAAGTCGATCTCACCCGAAGAATTCTCGGCCGACCAGTAGTACGGCGTGAGCCCGCAGTCGGAGACGAGCTGCTGACAGACATACTGTTCGGTGAGCGAGCCCTTGAACTCCTCGAAGATATCGCTGCCCCCGACGACCGTCTCCTTATCGAGCCCCACCATCGCACCCAGCAGGCCAACGTCCACCAGAAAGAGCTTGAACGCCGTGTCGTCGGCGTAGGGAGCCAGGGGGATGCCGGGCTTCGAGATCCTGCGGACAAGGGTCGTGATGCCGGCCTGCGTGAGCCACGTGATGCCCGCCTGGTAGTTCCGTGCCCGCGCACCCGAAGCAATGTGGCTGAACACGAACTTCTTGTTCTCCCTCCCAAGATGGGACGGGATCGACCGCCACGCGGCGAGCGCGTACTCGGTCTCGGTCCTGCTCAGGTGCTTCGAGATGTCGCGCTCGTAACCGCGCAGAATCTCAAGCTGCACCTCACGCGCATCCTCCAAGAGACCTCGCTCAAGAAAGACGCTCGCCGCCTCCGGCATCCCCCCGACGTAGTAGTACTGACGAAGGAGCGGAACGAACTTGCTTGAGAAGCCGTTGATGAGGCTCGTGCCTCCCGTGTCGATGAGGTCGCAGAGCGTCCGGTTCCCCGTTGCGACAAGAAACTCCCGAAAGCTCAAGGGATGGAGATCGAGCGTGTTCACCTTCCCAACGGGGTACCCGCTTCCCTCGTGCACGGTAATGCCCAGAAGTGAGCCGGCTGCAGCCACCGCGTACCCAGGCGCGTCCTCGCAGAAGTACTTGAGGGAGGTGAGCGCCTTCGGGCACGCCTGGATCTCGTCGAGGACGATGAGGGTGCCGCCCTCGGACACGACCTGACCCGTCTCGAACTGGATGGCCGAGACGATGCGCGGGATGTCGTAGCCCAGCTCGAATTGCTCGCGCATCCTGGGGTTGTCGTCGAGGTTCACGTACGCGACGTTCTCGAACTGCGTCCTTCCGAACTCCTTGAGCAGCCACGTCTTGCCCACCTGACGCGCGCCGTTGAGGACGAGCGGCTTGCGGCGGGGCCTGTCCTTCCAGGCAACAAGCTCATTCATGAGGAATCGTTCCATGCAAGCTCCCCCCTTAAGATAGCTACGGCCTTATTTTCGCACAGAATGGAGAAAATAAGGCCGTAATAAAGCTATTTTTGGAGAAAATCAGGCGGAATTTACTCACACTCAGTAATCGAATAATAGGCTCCTATGCACTTTCGTCTACGTGATGTACCGTTATCTCCTCATTAACCGAAATCAACTGCATTTCGCATCTACGAGTTGAACTCAAATTGAACTCAATCGATTTACTTGCCAGAGCAACTCAGTATAAAGTCGCATACAGTAGGTAGGCGCAGTCAGCACATTTTACTCCGCTCTACTCCTATCAAGCAACTCAACAATATAATCTTTCAATCCCGCTAATATCGCATCGCTTCTTATCACTTTTCCTAAATCGAGATATTCTTTTTCATTTCTGACAATCGTCTGAGATACAACCCCAACAAAGTACAAACGTGAGCCAATTACTATACCGTCACCCGTCGAGTAGCTTCCCTGGTTAAAAATAAATACGGGGCTTCCGCTTGACCCCGGAAAGACGGAAGCGTCAATCAAGAACGCCTGCTCCCCCTGATAGTCATTCCATATAGGCGTGGCCGTAATGCCCCTTCTAATCAGCGGTGTCTTATTCTTTTCGTCATATAGTCCACTGGGGTAGCCTATGAAAGTTATTTCCTCCAATGCTGCCAATTCGTTCATGTTCTTTTTTGAAGGGATAAGACCTTTGTCGACTGAGCGAAAGAACGCGGTCTTTCCGCTCTTTTCCATAAATGACAGCGCTGGAGCAATTGGCGCAACTGCAATGTCAAGCTTCTCCAAACCTTTCGAGGAGAAGAACCCAGCGTCAAAGTTCACTCTAAGGCTCTCGCTTTGAGGCATGCCGTCTTTCGCCAAATTTATTTTGAAATAACCTTTCTTTGCATTTTCAACAACATGCTTGCTCGTAATTAACAGGGGAACATTTGACCCGTCTTCTAAACCATATGAAAAGAAGAATGCCGTTCCCGTGGAAATTGATTCATCTTTCTCACAAATAATCGGAGTCGTCGAAAACAGCAGCTGAGTACTAATATCCTTAATGTTCATAATTACTCATCTCCATGGGATCCCGATCTTCTACAAGATGGTCCAAAACATAGTCAGCAAGATTCTTGCTATTGCGCGACTCACTCTTTTTTATTAGCAGACAGCCAAAGAACAACGCGACTGTCAAAGCCGGACAGATGCAATATGAAAAGATTCCTTGGCAAGAGCCGAGCTCAGTTCCAGTAAGCAAAGAGCTCACCAGATAGCCGAGGGGCATCGTGACAAATGCGAGCATGATGTCCGCCCAAGGGATTGTCTCACCTGCTTCCAGCTCTTTCCTAAGCCGAGAGCGCACTTTTCTCAACTCACTGCTTCGGATTGCGACGTATTTGTCTTCGGAGTACTCCTTGGGGATTCTGATTTCGGTGTTCTCTCTCGCATATATTGAACCGTTGTCCCCGACGGCGCTAATATCGCCAGCATTGATGAAATCGTTCATTGATTACCAGCCAAATCATTTCCAGGTTAATATCCCATCAATCAGCTAAATAGACTTAGAGTTCGTCCTATCAAACCCGCGCTTCCAGTCGAGGTACTCCTCCTCGGAGATCTCCCCGGAGTCCCGCCTCGCGCGCATCGCGGCCCACACCCTGACCGCCGCGTCGAGCTTCTGGGCGCCGGGCGCGGCGGGGTCCACGGCGACCCGAGCTCCGCCATCGTCGGCCTCGGGCCTCGCGCCGAATCCCTCCTCGAGCCGGAACAGGACCTCGATCGCGTCGCGCGCCGTCTCGACCCCGTAGTCGGCGAGCGCGGCGGGGGCGACCCCGAGCGCCCTCGCGAGGGCCTCCAGGTGCTGCGGCCGGGGCGTCCTGAGCCCGAGCTCGTAGTTGCGCACCGCGGACTCGGTCACGCCCGCCATCTCGGCGAGCTCGCGCTGCAGGAGGCCGCGCCTCGTCCTGAGCTCGCGTATCCTGCTGCCGTCCGCCATGTCTCCCCTGTCTCTCTTGTATATCTGGTGTACCTGCTTATCTCAGGATAACGCATCAGGATATGAAGGATTGTCATGTTGACCGTTCGATTTCGTGCTGCTAGTATCCGAACTGACAGCACGTTTTCGTGCTGTCGCGAGATTGGAGGGAGATGGAGAGCAGAACCATCGGCGCGGACGAGGTCGCCGCGGCCCTCGGCATGTCGCGCGCCTACGCCTACAAGCTCATCCGCCGGCTCAACGAGGAGATGGAGGAGCGGGGGTGCATCACCGTGCCCAGGCGGGTCAGCCGCGCGTACTTCGAGAAGCGCCTGTTCGGGGGCGAGGGGGATTCCGATGTCGGTGACAAGGGATAGGCGGAACGGCACCTGGTACGTCCAGGCCTGGTACAAGACCTACGACGGCAAGCGCGCCCACAAGGTGAAGCGGGGATTCAAGACCAAGCCCGAGGCGCTCGCGTGGGAGCGCGACTTCTACGCCGTGCAGGCGGGCGACGTGGACATGAAGTTCCTCGACTTCCTCGAGCTCTACAAGAAGGACATGGGGCCGCGCCTGCGCCTGAACACCTGGAAGACCAAGGAGTCCATCATCAGGAAGCGCATCCTCCCCTACCTGGGCGAGAAGCGCATGAACCAGATCGCCCCAGTCGACGTCGTGAGGTGGCAGAACGAGCTGATGGCCCTCGAGAAGCCGGGCGGGGGGGCGGGTTCTCCGCGACCTACCTCAAGACCGTCAACAACCAGCTCTGCGCGCTCTTCAACCACGCCGTGCGCTTCTACGGCCTCTCGTCGAACCCGTGCCGCAGGGCCGAGTCCATGGGCTCGAAGTCCGCAGGCGAGATGAGGTTCTGGACCAAGGACCAGTACCTCAGGTTCTCCGACGAGGTCATGGACAAGCCGCTCTCCTTCCACGCCTTCGAAACGCCCTACTGGTGCGGCGTGCGCGAGGGGGAGCTGCTCGCCCTGAAGCCGCGGAGGTTCGACTTCGAGCGGGGGACCCTCACCGTCGCGGAGTCCTACCAGCGCATCGACGGGCAGGACGTCCTCACCGACCCGAAGACCCCGAAGTCGAAGCGCGTCATCGCCATGCCGCGCTTCTACGCGGAGGAGATGGAAGCGTTGCTCTCCGGGCTCGGCCTGGACCCCGACGAGCGGATCTTCCCCGTGACCAAGTACTTCCTCAGCCACGAGATGGCGCGCGGGAGCAAGGCGGCCGGCCTCGAGCCCATCCGCATCCACGACCTCAGGCACAGCCACGTTTCGCTGCTCATCGACATGGGCTTCACCGCGCTCGCCATCGCGGACCGCATGGGCCACGAGGCCGCCGACATCACCTACCGCTACGCCCACCTGTTCCCCAGCGTCCAGGACGACATGGCCCGCGCCCTGGACGGGGCGAGAAGGGAGAACTGACATGCCCTGCCCCAACTCCGCCCGCGAGAGGAGCGTCACCATCGGGTTCCGCGTCACGCCCGAGCAGGCCAGGCGCATCGACCTCATGGCGCGCGCCTCGGGCATGACCAAGCAGGACTACCTCTACAAGCGGGCCCTCGAGGAGGAGGTCGTCGTCAGGCCCGACGTGCGCGTCTACAAGATGCTCCGGGACGAGATGGGGCGCGTGTACCGCGAGCTCAGGCGCATCCGTTCCGCCGGCGAGGTCGACGAGGGGCTCGCCTGGACGGTCGACTTCCTCGCGCGGGAGTTCTCCGCCATGCGCGGCGAGGAGGAGCCCTCGGACGTCGAGCGCGAGGACGCCCTCGTCTACGGCATGTCGCGGAGGTGAGGGGCGAACCTCATCGGTCAGCCTGCCGCAACCGTACGATAAAATATCGCCCAAGGACAGGAGGGCCCGATGCAGCACCCCATCGAACAAAACGATCCGAAACGGTTCTCCTCGGAAAAGGAGAACCAGTACTTCGACCGCAAGAGCGCCCGGAAGGACGCTAACGACATCTCCAGGCACATCAGCGCCTTTGCGAACGCATCCGGCGGCAAGCTCGTCATCGGCATCGAGGACGACGGCGAGATCACCGGCTTCAGGCGCAGGGGCGCCCACGACATCGAGGACTTCCTCCAGGCCCCCATCACGTGCTGCGACCCCGTCCCCGCCGTCAGAGCCGAGGAGGTCAACGTCACCAACTCGAGCGGGGAGAGCGATCGCATCCTCGTCCTCGACGTCCAGGCCTCAACAGATCGGGTCATCGCGAGAAAGCGCGACGGCGAGGTCTTCCTCAGGCAGAAGGACGAGAGCGTCCGGCTGGACCGCGAGCAGGTTCGCGCCCTCGAGTACGACAAGAACCAGAGGCGCTTCGAGGACGAGCTGGCAGACAGGTCCGGCATCGACGACATCGACCGCGAGGTGATGGACCGCTACCGGGAGGAGCTCGGGACCGACGCCCCCTACGAGCAGATACTCAGGAGCAGGGGGATGCTCGTCGACGGGCACCTCACCAACGCGGGGGTTCTCCTGTTCGCAAGGAACCCCACGCAGTTCATCCCGTGCGCCCGCGTGAGGGTCATGCGCTTCGACGGCAGCAGGATGGAGACCGGGCGGCGCCTGAACATCGTGAAGGACAGGACCTTCGACGGGCCCCTCCCCAAGGTGATCGAGGGTGCCAAGCAGATGATCTCCAGCCAGCTCCGGGAGTTCCAGTTCCTGGGGGACGACGGGAAGTTCAAGATCATCCCCGAGTACCCGGAGTTCGCGTGGTTCGAGGGCCTCGTCAACGCGGTCACGCACAGGAACTACGCCTACTCTGGCGACTACATCCGCGTCATGATGTACGACGACCGCCTCGAGATCCTCAGCCCCGGAAAGCTCCCCAACATCGTCACCCTCGAGAACATGCGCCACACCCGCTGGTCGCGCAACCCCATCATCGCCCGCACCCTCGTCGAGTTCGGCTGGGTGAGGGAGCTCAACGAGGGGGTGCAGAGAATCTACGACGAGATGGCCAGCTTCTTCCTCAACGACCCCGTCTTCTCGGAGCCGAACGACTCCTCGGTGCTGCTCACGCTCGAGAACAGCATAACGTCGCGCGTCCTCAGGCAGAGCGACACCGTCTCCGGCATCGTCGGCGAGGACGCGTACAGGGCCCTCACCGAGCCCGAGCTGTCAGCGGTCCAGATCGTGTATGCAAGGGGCAAGGTCACCGTCAAGCAGCTGTCCGAGCACCTCGGAAGGAGCGCCAAGTTCGCCAGGTCGACCCTGAGGGGCCTCGTCGGCAAAGGCATCCTCTCATGGCACGGCTCCGGCCCCAAGGACCCGTCCCAGCACTACTCCTTCCCCCGCTCCCGTTAAGACTGATAAGACGGTCCCGCAGGCCCGGCGAGATTCCCGTGCCTGCGGGACCGAGCGGGTAAGAGTAAGTCCGAGTAGTTCCGAGTAGGTAAGGGCGACGATTGGCCCATCTTGCGCCGCAATCTGATAAAAGCGCAGGTAAACACCTCGACAGTCATTTCGACAAGCCGTTTTACTGAGTTCGAGTAAGTCCGAGTAAGTCCGAGTAGTTCCGAGTAAGTCCGAGTAGCCCAGCAGCAACCCGGCTACCCGCTGCATGAAAACAGCAGCTCAGACGCATGACATGCCGCCACGTGAAGCGGCTAACTCGGGTAAGAGTAAGTCCGAGTGGTCAGAGCAGGGCCCGACTCCCCTTTCTCAGCCGAGTGCTGAGCCCATCGGACAAAACCAAGGCGACAACCCAATAGCGACGAGCCGAGGCCGGCGGATGCCGGCTATTCCTCGTACGCGCAGCCTGTCACGGGCCCCGCTTTCCCCGCAAGGGCCGCGATGCTTTCCCGGCTTCTTTCGGGCTCGACCGCCCCCGCTCAGAGCGGTGCCGGCAAGGCTCGCCCGAAACAACCGGTCGGCGGCGCCTCCCTGCCGGAAAACCAGCGGCTCCGCCTTCTCCCCCCCTTTGCGGCGTGCGGGATCCCGCGCGCCCTCCGCTCCCACTCCGGGCGGTCGGCAGCTAACGAGGCATAGCCGGTCACAGAAGGAGCGCAAGAACCCTCGTACGCTCTGTCTGTGTCAACGATAATTTGCCCTGATTCACAATCCGCTTGGGGCACCTTCACGGCGGGGAAATCCCCAGCTTCACGATTCCGCTACGACGACCGCATCAGCGCGTGTCGGAGCCTGTAGCTCTCGCCCTCGAAGACGACGAGCTGCCCGCGGTGCGCGACCCGGTCGATGGTCGCGGCCGCCATCTGGTCGTCGGTCAGCACCGCCCCCCACCTGGGGAAGTCCACGTTGGTCGTTATGGCCAGCGACCTCCTCTCGTAGCTCGCGTCGATCACCTGGAAGAGGAGGCGCGCGCCGTCCCGGTCGACCGGGACGTAGCCGAACTCGTCGAGCAGGATCAGGTCGGTCCTCTCCAGGGACCTCATGAGCCTCCTCGCCGTGCCGTCCCTCTTCGCCTCCGAGAGGAGCGTCACCAGCTCCGTCGTCGTGAAGTAGCGCACCCTCATCCCCATGGAGCACGCGACCGTCCCCATCGCGACGAGCATGTGCGTCTTCCCGGTCCCGACCGGGCCGAACAGGACGAGGTTCTGGGCCTTCCTCACGAACGCGCACGTCGTCACGTCCTCCCGGGACAGCCTGGGCGGCAGCCTCACCGCCGACCAGTCGTACCCCTCGAAGGTCTTCGGGACCGGGAAGTTCGCGCGCTCGGGCAGGCGCCTCCTCCTGTTCGAGTCGCGGAAGGCGAGCTCGGCCCCCGGCATCCCGGAGATCGCCCCCTTCTCGGCGTCCGAGTAGTCCCCCGCGACGTCGCCCATGGTGTGGTTGGAGAGCATCACGGCCCTCCCGCAGGCCCTGAGCCTGGCGTCCGATGCGGAGTCCGCCATGCCACGCCGCCCCCTTCCCGAGGAACGCGCGGTCGCACTCGGAGAGGTCCGGCCCCGGGTCGGGCCCGGAGACGCCGGAGAGCAGCCTCAGGGAGAGGACGCGGAGGTCGCTGCGGCCGAGGTCGCCGCCACGCCTCACGAGCCCGGGCATCGACTCGCCCGCGGCCTCGATCCCCTCCTCCCCGGCGACCTCCGAGGGCATCGTCGCGCTCCTCGACAGCGACGCCCTGTCGAGCCCGTCCAGGTACTCGACCACCCCGGCGGGCAGCGCCGCGCGCGCGGGACTCGCGCCAGGCCCCGGGCCGCCGGCCAAGGAGCCTGAGCTCCGCCACGGGGCCGGCGTCGACCGTGACGCCCCCGCCGAACCTCCTGCGGCACCTGGCGACGAGCTCGCCCGTCCCCTGGCCGGCGATCGTCACCTCGCGGGCGCCGAGACCGACCGCGACGTCGGCGCCCGCGAGCTCGGGCCCGGCGCCGTAGGAGTGGGTGCCCACGGCGGCCTCGCCCCGCTCGTCGCACGGCCTCACGAGCCAGGTCACGCAGGAGAACGGCCTGGAGGGCAGGGGGCGGAGGGCGGCGCGGTCCGACTCGAAGAGCTCGCCCCACGTGCCGCCCCTCCTCCAGTGCCCCCTCTCGCCGAAGCCGTCCGCCACCCCGAGGAGGGACTCGTCGTGCTCCCGCGGGTCGCCGACGCGGGGGACGGGGACGAATGCGTCGGGGCGCACGAAGGCGACCTTTCGCTCGACGTGACCCCTCTCGTGCCCCGCGTCGGGGTCGCGGAACCTCGCCTCGAAGCCGTAGCGGGGCCTGAGCCTGCGGAAGAGCTCGGCCTCCCTCACCTCGTCGAGGACCCGGCGCCCCGCCCCGGTCGCGTTGTCGAACACGACGACGGGAGGGACTCCCCCTATGTGGCGAAAGACGTCGGCGAGGCCCTGACACACGCACTCCGACGCGCGCCCTCGGAACACCTGGAACCACGACATGCCGGGGTGCGGGAGCGAGACCACGAGGAACGGCATCCGCTCCCTGCCGTCCGCGGTGTCGAAGTCGGCCTCGCCGAAGTCGGCCTGCGCGGTTCCGGGGGACCACTCGAGGTCGAGGAAGCCCTCGGGGGCTCGGCCCCTCATCTCGAGCTTCCTGTCGTGGACGTACTTCTGGACCAGGGTCTACCCGCCGTCGTAGCCGGCGCGGCGGAGCTCGGCGAGGATCTTCCTCGCGGTGTGGCGCTGCTTCCTCCAGACGTGCCTGTCGGCCTCCAGCATGGAGTCGGTCGTCGGCATGTACGGATCCAGCTTCGACGGCCCCGGGACGACGCCGGCGGGAGGCTCGGGCGAGAAGTCGACCTCGTCGAGGAACTTTCTGACCGTCTTCCTGTCGTGCCCCGTCCTACGGGCTATCTCGGATATGCAGTACCCCTCCGACCACAGCCTCCGCATGTCATCGATTTGCGGCATGCCCGGCATCCTCTCCACGACCCTTCTCCTCATCGCTGGCTTGGACCCCAACGACTCGAGGGTAGGTCGTCTCTAGGTTGTTCGGCATGCCGTCACTAACAAACTGGGGAATTCCCCGCCGTGATTCCGGGGCAGAGCCCCTGTGAATCCGGCCATTTATAGGCTATCTCAGACAGTACGCTCACTCCACCCATTGCCTGTCTAGATAAAACTGCGGCTCAAACCACCTGTCAAAGTGATACGACTCTCCCCTTTCAACCCACCGCCCATCATCTAAGAACATGCCGAAGTCGTCATCGTCGCAGAGGTCCTCCGGCCAGTCTTTCCAGCCCTCAGCCTCCTGCCATCGAGCATCGCTTGAAGCGCCGTCTTCCAGCTCGGGATTCCACCCCTCAACCTCATCGAATGAAAGGTCTCTGATAAGCCTCACGAGAAGCTCCTCGGCGGGGCTGTGCGCATGCATCTCCCGTCCACATCGCGCACGAGCGCGATACTGCAACAAAACCGATCTCAGTCGATAGGTAAACTCATAGGTATATCGCGGCAGAAACTGTTGCGGAAGATAATCTACCAACCAGCTGCAATTGAGTTCGCCGAGATGGGTTCCGACGGGTAGCCTTGCAAGCTCGCTCAAATCCTCATCTAAATAGTCGGACAGTATGTCGCTCCCCACGGCAAATGAGACGGCTGCCTTGCGTCCAAACGTCTCAACAAGCCGAGAAGACCAAGCCTGGTGCGATTCATCAATCGAATCGAGCCAGGCATATTCCTCGCCAACCCCCTTCGCCTCGTCATCTTGCGCGGGCAATGTCGGCCAGGAAAGCGCTTTGCAGACGCCCTTGATTTTGTCGCTACGAATTGAGCTTCCGGATTCATACCTAAACCACGTTTTTGCTCCCACTCCCGCACGCCGCGCAGCCTCTTCCGCACTCAGGCCGAGCTCACACCGCCTCCGCTTGATAGAATCCGCAAGCTGCGCGCTGCCCTCTTTTGTTCTTGGAGGCATGCCAATCTCCTTTCTATGTCAGTATCATGTACCTATCTGTCATTATAGGTAAGGAGCATTTCATTTCAAGAGCGTAAACCGCTGTGTGCAGAGGAGAAAACGCGGTTATCGGCAACGCCGACAACCCGTAATCGGGCCAAACAGAAACGGGACCGCGGCAACACCGCGGCCCCGTTCTCAGCCAAAAGCCAATTAATTCAATTTATTATTCCCACTCGATCGTGGCGGGCGGCTTGGGCGTGACGTCATACACCACACGGTTCACGCCCGGAACCTCCGCCACGATCCGCGAGGAGATGCGGCCCAGCACGTCATACGGCAGCTTCGCCCAGTCCGCGGTCATCGCGTCGGAGCTCTCAACCGCGCGCACGATCACCGGGCGCGCATACGTACGCTCGTCGCCCATCACGCCCACCGAGCGGATGTCGGGCAGCACGGCAAAGTACTGCCAGCACGAATGCTCGGAGTTGCGCTCGCCCGTCTCCTCGAAGAGGCGCTCGTTGTAGGCGTCCAGCTCCTCGCGCACGATGGCGTCGGCGTTCTTGAGAATCTCCAGCTTCTCGGGGGTCACCTCGCCGATGATGCGGATGGCCAGGCCCGGGCCCGGGAACGGCTGACGGTACACCATGCGGTCCGGCAGCCCCAGCGCCACGCCCAGCTCGCGCACCTCGTCCTTGAAGAAGTGGTCGAGCGGCTCGATGAGGTCAAAGTGCACGCCCTCGGGGAACGGGATCAGGTTGTGGTGGCTCTTGATCGTGGAGGCCTTGCCGCCGGTCTTTCGCGCGCCGGACTCGATGATGTCCGGGTAGATGGTGCCCTGCGCGAGCATCTCCACCCCGCCGATGCGCTGGGCCTCGTCGAAGAAGACCTTCCAGAACTCGGAGCCAATGCGGCGGCGCTTCTCCTCCGGCTCGGTCACGCCGGCAAGCAGCCGCTCGTAGCGACGCTCGGCGTGCACGTGCACGAGCGGCACCTGGAACTGGTCGCGGAAGACCTCCTCGACCATCTCCGGCTCGCCCTTGCGCAGCATCCCGTGGTTCACGAAGACGCAGGTCAGCTGGTCGCCAATCGCGCGGTGCACGAGCGCGGCCACCACGGAGGAGTCAACGCCGCCGGAAAGGCCCAGGATGACCTTGCGGTCGCCCACCTGCGCGCGGATCTCAGCGACCTTCTCGTCAATGATGTTGTCCATGGTCCACGTGGCCTCAAGCCCGCAGATGCCAAAGAGAAAGTTCTCCAGCAGCGCGCGGCCGTGCTCGGTGTGGCGCACCTCCGGGTGGAACTGCGTGGAGTAGAGCTTGCGAGAAGCGCACTCCATGGAGGCCACCGGGCACACGTCCGTGGACGACGTGACGACAAACCCCTCGGGCACGCGGCTCACGGCGTCGCGGTGGCTCATCCACACGGTCTGCTCGTCGGGCGTGCCGGCAAACAGCTCGGACTCGCCGCTGCGCGCGATCGTGGCCGGCCCGTACTCGCCCACCTCGGAGTGCGCGACCTCGCCGCCCAGCGTCACGGCCATGATCTGGTGACCGTAGCAAAATCCCAGCACGGGCAGGCCAAGCGAGAAGATCGCCGGGTCCACGCTCGGCGCGTCCTCGGCGTACACGCTCGCCGGGCCGCCCGAGAGGATGAGCGCGGAGGGCTTCATGGCCGCAAGCTCGTCTGCGGGGATGTCACAGGGCACGATCTCCGAGTACACGTGCAGGTCGCGCACGCGACGCGCAATCAGCTGCCCGTACTGGGCGCCAAAGTCCAGAACCGCCACAAACTGCTTGGGGGTAGCCTCGCTCATACATCCTCCGGTCTTCTCGCCACGCGCCTTCTCGGCGCGATGTGCACAAATCCTATCCATTATTGCATTTTCGTAAGAATCCGCACGTTTTTATGGGCCTTCATGCGCCTTACACTTGGCTCCCGTATCATCCTTAGATTGTATCTAAGCCGCTCGCGGGGCCGTGTGCCCCCAACGACAGAAGGGTCCCTCGTGCCCGACAGGAAAAAGCACAAGCGCATGACCCGCGCGGAGCAGGCGCGTCTCTCGGACAACCTCTACGGTGGCGCGTCGCAGTTCGAGCCCGTCGTGCAGACCCGCGGCACAAGCCGCCGCTCCACCCCCGCCGGCAGCGCGGCGAGAAGCGCGCCGTCGCGCGCCGACGGCGTCGACGCCTACAAGCGCCGCCAGCGCCGCAAGGGCCGCGGCAGGGTCCTCAAGGTCTTCCTCATCACCGTCCTCGTCCTTCTCGCCGGGGCGGGCACCGCGCTCGGGCTCTACCTCGCGGACATCAACAGCCGCTTCAACGAGGGGGTCTCCTCGGAGCTCCGCCAGCAGCTCGTGGCCGTGGAGCCCCAGGAGCCCTTCTACATGCTGCTCCTCGGCGTCGACAAGAGCGAGGGCCGCTCCGAGGAGTGGGGCGAGGACGCCTCCAACTTCCGCGCCGACACCATCATCCTCGCGCGCGTGGACCCGCCCGCGCAGAAGGTAACGCTCGTCTCCATCCCGCGCGACACGATGGTCGACATGGGCTCCAACGGCGAGCAGAAGATCAACGCCGCCTACTCCTTCGGCGGCGCCGCGTACATGGTCGACGTGGTGTCGGACTTCGCGGGCGTCGACATCTCCCACTACGCGGAGATTGACTTCGAGCAGCTCATCTCCATCGTCGACACCATCGGCGGCATCGAGGTCACGCTCCCCATCGCCATCCACGACGACTTCGCCGTCATCGACCTGCCCGCCGGCACACAGACCATCAACGGCGAGCAGGCGCTCGGCCTCTGCCGCGCCCGCCACGCGTACGACGACTATGGCGGCGGCGACTTCTACCGCGCCGCCAACCAGCGCATGGTCATCGGCGCCATCGTGAAGAAGGTCCTGCAGCTCGGCGACCTCACCACCATGGCGGCCACGGTCTCGGAGCTCGCCAACAGCGTGACCACCGACTTCAGCGTGACCGACATCGTGGGCCTCGTGGGCCAGTTCCGCAGCTTCGACACGGACAACAACATGTACTCCGGCCAGGTCCCCACCATCTCCGAGTACATCAACAACCTCTGGTACGAGATCGTGGACGAGGACGCCTGGGACGAGATGATGGAGCGCGTCAAGGCGGGCGAGTCGCCCTACTCCGACGCCAGCCAGGACTTCACCGCCGGCGTCGCGGGCTCCATCGGCAGCGGCACCAACATCTCGGACGGCGATGGCACGAGCCCGAGCTCCGATGCCGACGACGCCCCCTCCGTCGAGCCCACCTACTCCGGCGACGTCATCGTCCTCAACGGCACCGGCATCGCCGGGCTCGCGGGCAACGCCGCGACGGACCTCGCCGTGGCGGGCTTCGACGCAGTCTCCGGCAACGCCTCCGAGGGAGGCGTCACCACCACCGCGATCTACTACAACGGCAGCTCCGAGAGCGCCGCGGTAGGCGTGGCCGAGACGCTCGGGGTGAGCTCCTCGCAGGTCCACAAGAACGACGGGACCCACTCCACGGAGTATGACGTGGTCGTCATCCTGGGGTCCGACCTCGGGTAGCGCAGGCGAGAAGAACCTGCCGAGAAGAACGGCGACTCGCGCCCCGCACGCCAAACGACGTGCGGGGCGCCCTCGTTTTTCCCAGCCGGTAAGACCGCACCAACGACGAGGCCCCGAAGGCCCCCTCCCAAAGGTTCCTGAGCGCATAAGCGCGAAGCACCTTTGGGAGGGGGCCCTCGGGGCCTACCCTCGACGTTGCATGCGGCCGCTACACGTTGAAGCGGAAGTGCATCACGTCGCCGTCCTGGACGACGTAGTCCTTGCCCTCGATGCGGAGCTTGCCGGCGTTCTTGCAGCCGGCCTCACCTCCGAGCGCGACGTAGTCCTCGTAGCTGGCGACCTCGGCCTTGATGAAGCCGCGCTCGAAGTCCGAGTGGATGACGCCGGCGGCCTCGGGGGCCTTGGCGCCCACGCGCACGGTCCAGGCCTTGACCTCCATCTCGCCTGCGGTGAAGTAGCTCTGCAGGCCCAGCAGGCGGTACGCCGCCTGGGCGAGCGTCTCGAGGCCGCTCTTCTCCAGGCCCAGGTCCGCCAGATACTCCGCGGCCTCATCGGGCTCGAGCTCGGAGAGCTCGGCCTCGACCTTGGCGCAGATGGGGATCGGCGTCACGCCGTCGATGGGGGCGAGCTCCTCGCCGAACTGGTCCTCGTCCACGTTGGCCACGTAGAGGATTGGCTTCATCGTAAGAAGGAAGAGGCCCTTGGTCTCGGCGCGCTCCTCGTCGGTCATCTCCATCGTGGCGGCGCGGTTGCCCTCGTTCAGCCAGGCGAGCAGGCGGGCCGCGACGCTGGCCTTCAGCGCGAGCTCCTTGTCGCGCTTGGCCTCCTTCTCAAGGCGCGGGAGCTGCTTCTCCAGGCTCTGGATGTCCGCGAGGATGAGCTCGGTCATGATGGTGTCCGCGTCGCCCGCAGGGTCGACGAAGTCGCCCACGCGACCCACCTCGCGCATGACGTTGGGGTCGGAGAAGTAGCGCACGACCTCGCAGATGGCGTCGGTCTCGCGGATGTTGGCAAGGAACTGGTTGCCCAGGCCCTCGCCCTCGTTGGCGCCCTTCACGAGTCCGGCGATGTCGACGAACTCGACCGTGGCCGGCACGATGCGCCCGGGGTGCACGATGTCCGCCAGCTTGCCCAGGCGCTCGTCGGGCACGTCCACGATGCCCACGTTGGGGTCGATCGTGGCGAAGGGGTAGTTGGCCGCGAGGCCACCCTTCTTGGTGAGCGCGGTGAACAGCGTCGACTTGCCCACGTTGGGCAGGCCCACGATACCGATGGAAAGCGACACGTTCTTCTCCTTACTTCTTGCTCTTCTCGGCGGCGGGGCTGGAGGGGGCATCGGAGTCGTCGAGCTTCTCCAGCGCGTCCGCCACGCGGTTGAGCTGCTTCTTGCCCTCGTCCAGATACTTTGTCGCCTGCTCCTTGGCCTGGGCCTTCTTGCGCGCGACCTCCTCGGCCACCTTGTCCGGCACCACGAGCTCGTGCACGTCCATCGGCTCCATGGAGAGCGCGCCGTCCTCGCAGACGGTCACGCACGCCCCGCAGCTCACGCAGTAGGGGCTGCGCACCGTGATGTGGCCCTTCTTGTCGAGGTCGATCGCGCGGGCGGTGCATGCCTTGGCGCAGTCTCCGCACATGGTGCAGAGCGACGAGTCGCACACCGGGACCTCGAGCCTCACCAGGTCGGCGAGGCCCTCGTCATGCTGGAGCGCGCCCATCATGAGCTTGCGGCTCTGGGTGAGGACACGCTGGCGGTTGGTGGACGTCTTGGCGCCCACGGCGGCCTCGAGCTCGCGCTGCAGGCGGTCGAGCCGCTTGGTGTGGTCGGAGATCTTCTGGGCCACCGCCTTGGCGCCGGCAAGCGCCGGGTTCGTCCGCGTGACGAGGCGCTCGGCGGAGTGGATGGCCCCGCTCACGAACTGGCTCCGCTTGTAGGCGCGCGTGAGCTCGTGCGTGAGCGCCGCATCCTCGACCTCCAGGCCGAGCGCGGCGTCCGCCCACTCCTCGGCGGTGCCGATGGCGTCGGTGTAGACCTCCTCGCCCGTGGTGGTGCGGCACCGGTCGCAGATGCCCACCGGCAGGTAGACGTTGATGTTGTCGTAGTCGGCGAGCAGGGAGAACCACAGCTCGCGCGGGATGGAGCCCACGCACGCGAGCACGATCTCGTTCTCCTTGGGAACGCGCTTGAGCGCGCGCGTGCACGTGACGTAGCACTGCTCGTAGGCCGAGGCCGCGCGAGCGATCTTGTCGTAGATCTGGCGCGGGGCGTGGCGGCGCGTGGAGAACGTCTCCGTGGGGCACACCGCGGCGCACAGGCCGCACTTGCGGCAGTCGTCGCCGATGAGGACGGACTGGTTGTGAATCGTGATCGCGTGGACCGGGCACGCCTCCAGGCAGCGGGAGCACACGTCCTCGCGCCCCGACGCCACCCTGAGGCATCGGTTGGAGTTGGCGAAGGGCTTCTCCTTGTAGTCGGCAGGGTTGAAGACCTTGCGCTCGGTCTCGCCCGTGATCGAGCTCACCATCGAGCTGGGCAGGTCGGACAGGGCGCGCCAGTCGCTCTGCAGGTCAATGAGCTCGTCCAGGAAGTCGCGCTTCTCGGCCACGTGAGTCCTCTCCACTTGGGTCAGCCGCATAGGGGCAACACATGATTGTACGCCATGCCGACCCCGCGGCCGCCCACTCCCTACCGAAGCGGCGGCATCGGCTCCCAGGTGGGGTCGTGGAGGATCCGCCGCGCCTCGCGGTGGCCCGCGACGAGCCGGCTCATCCCCGAGACCAGGTGCGAGCGGTCGACGATCAGGATGCGACAGAGCTCCTTCGCGAAGGTGAGCAGCGTCCCCAGGGCAAAGCCGGGCGCGCTGTAGTCCCCGTGGAGCATGAAGTAGCGCGCCAGGTACCCGCGGTTGCGTGTGATGTAGTAGCGCGTCATGTCAGAGGTGGAGTTGAGCTGGCGCACGGACCCCACGGCCTGGTTGGCCACCTCGCGCCGACGCGAGAGCACGTAGTCCGGCACGTAGTAGACGGGCGTCACCTTGCTGGCCAGGTAGCCGTAGAGCGCGTCGTCGAGGTAGATGAAGAAGCGGGCATCGGGAAGGCCGATCTGGTCGACCACCCCGCGCGAGAAGAACCCGCCCTCGAAGCAGAGGGCGTTGCACAGCTTGTAGCGCTCCCCCGGGCGCCAGCCGTCGCGCGAGAGCGGGTTGTAGATCGCCAGCCGGGGCCAGAAGCGGTGCTGCCAGAAGAAGTGCCCGTCGTCGAAGTCCCGGCGCAGGCCCATGACGGCCTGGGCCTCCTCGCTCCAGCGAGCGAGCGTCTCAAGGCCGTCCGGCTCAACCGCGACGTCGTCGTCCATGACCCAGAACCACTCGGCGCCGAGCTCGTGGGCGCGGCGCACGCCCTCGGAGAAGCCGCCGGAGCCGCCGGTGTTCTCCTCCATGGGATCGTAGACCACGCGCCCCGCGCCGCCCTCGGCGTCGAGGTCGTCGGTCGTGTCGCCCCAGAGCGCGCGGGCGCGGCCGGAGAACTCGCCCACGATCCGGGCCGTCTCGGGGGAGTTCTCGTTGTCCACCACCACCACGCGCCACGGCGTCACGGTGAGCCCCAGGATGGACTCGAGGAGCCCCGCGAGGAGCCCCTGGCGCTTGAAGGTCACGATGACGATTGCGGGACGCCTCATCCCCCACCTCTCACTCCGTCGCGGGCGGTCGCCCGGCAGGCTTAGTCCGTATAGTATAGGGTACGTCTACTCGGCGGATGACAGGGAGGCACATGAGCGATTTCCAGACGCGCGGCGGGGGCAGCCTCGTCTCGGTGGTCATCCCCATCTACAACGTGGAGGGAACGCTCGACGAGTGCCTCTCGAGCGTCGAGGCGCAGACGCATCGCGAGCTTGAGATCATCTGCGTGAACGACGGCCCCACGGACAGCTCTGCGGCCATCGTGCACGAGCACGCCGCGCGCGACTCCCGCATCGTGGTCGTGGACAAGCGCAACGAGGGCTACGGCGCCTCCTGCAACCGCGGCATCGCCATCGCCCGCGGGACCTGGGTCGCCATCGTGGAGCCCGACGACGCCCTCGAGCCCACGTGGTTCTCGGACCTCCTCGCCTGCGCCGAGGCGTACGGCGGGGCCGGCGGCGTCGACGTGGTGAAGGCGCCGTACTGGCGGGAGCTCCCCGCGCGCGACGGCGGCGAGCCCACGCGCGTGACCTGCCCCTACGCGGGTCGGGTGCGGCCCAGGACGCAGCCCTTCCCCGTGGGGGACGGCATCGAGCTCCTGCTCCACCATCCCGCCATCTGGGCCGCCCTCTACCGGCGCGGTTATCTCGTCGAGCGGGGCATCCGCTTTCTCGAGGTCCCCGGCGCGGGCTGGGCGGACAATCCCTTCCTCGTTGAGACCCTCTGCCGCACGGACCGCCTCGTCTACACGGACCGTCCGGGCTATCGCTACCGGGAGCGCGACCTCAACGAGGCGGAGGCCTTCGCCGCGCGCTCCCCGCTCGTCCCGCTCACGCGCTGGAACGACATGATGGACGCGGCGGCGCTCGCCAACGTCAGCGACCCGCGCGTCCTCGACGCGCTCGCCGTCCGCGGCGTCAACTACGCGCTCATCACCGTCGGCGCGGTCGGCGAGGGGGACGAGGAAGTCAACGCCCTTCTCGCCAGCTCGATGGCGCGGCTCGACGACGGCCTGGTCTTTCGCAGCCCCCGCATCAGCCCCGCCGGCAAGCGCCTCTTCGCGCGCGTGCGCGGTCTTGAGGCACCCCGCGCCGCGAACGTCCCCTACTATGCCCACCTCGCCGGCGAGGCAGCCTACCGCCTGCGCGCAAACGGGCCCGCGTTCGTGCTCGAGACGCTGCGCCGGCGGCGCGAGGGCGGCCGCGTGTAGCCACGTCGGGCAGGCTGGCTCGGCCCCGGTCGCACAACCCGACAAATTGGGGCGATTTCGCGCGGAAATGTCGCCTTATGCGACCTCGCGCGCCCTACTCCCCGTGCACCACCGCCCTGAGGCCGGCCGCCTCGCAGCGATCGACCACGCCCGCGACGTCCCGCCCGGAAAGCTGCGGCACGTCGCGCAGGCCGTAGGCTCGCCCGAGGGAGTCGTATTTGCCCTGGCCCAGCTGGTGGAACGGCAGCACGTCCACGCGCGTGACGCCGAGCTCGCCGATGCGAGCCACGTTGGCGCCCACGCAGGCGGCGTCGTCAGTGAACCCGGGGATGATGGGCATCCGGGCGATCACGCGCCCGCCGGCGCTGAGGACGGAGCGCACGTTGGCGTCGCGCGCGTCGGGGTCGATGCCTGTCACCTCGAGGCTGCGCGCCCGGTCGGCGATCTTGAAGTCCACGAGAAAGGCGTCGCAGGCCGCCACGAGCCGCCTCACGTCGGCCAGCGGCAGGGCGAGCGTCGACTCGATGGCCGTCGATATGCCCGCCCCACGGCACGCCTCCAGAAAGGCGCAGAGGAAGTCCTGGCGGAGCAGGCACTCCCCGCCCGAGACCGTCACGCCGCCACCGCTCTCCTCGTAGAAGGAGCGGTCGCGCACGACCTCCGCGAGCAGGTCGCCCACATCGCGCATCCGGCCGAGAAGCTCCTTGGCCCCCGTGGGGCAGTCCTCGGGCCGCGTCTGGCAGGGGCCGCCGCCGGGGCGCGGAGAGCAGCGGATGCAGAGCCGCTCCTTGAACGAGACCTCCGGCTCGCTCGAGAGGTTCTCCGGGTTGCAGCACCACGGGCACCGGAAGGGGCATCCCTTGAGGAAGACCACCGTCCGGATGCCCCCGCCGTCATGGAGCGAGAAGCGCTGGACGTTGGTGATGGTGGCCGATTCCGTGCCAAATAAACCTGACGTCAGTGGCGCGGGCATGTCAGGAGAGCTCGTGCTCGGTGCGGTTGATGATGTCATCCTGGATCGCCTTGGCAAGCTCGACGAACATCGCGGAGTAGCCCGCGACGCGCACCACGAGGTCGCGGTGGTCCTCGGGGTGGGCCTGGGCGTCGAGGAGCGTCGCCCGGTCGACGACGTTGAACTGGATGTGCTGGATCTTGAGCCGGCAGAAGGCGCGCAGGTATGCCACGAGCCGAGCGAGGCCCGCCTCGCCCTCGAGCGTGGACGGCGAGAACTTGACGTTGAGGAGCGAGCCGTTGGTGTCGAGCACGTTCTCGAGCTTGGAGACGGACAGCAGGCTCGCCGTGGGGCCGCTCTTGTCGCGCCCCACCATGGGCGAGAGGCCGCCGTCGGCGAGCTGCTCGCCGGCACGGCGCCCGTCGGGAGTGGCCCCCACGGCCGCGCCGAGCGGTATGTGGGCGGAGACTGTGTAGCTGCCCGGCTGGAAGCGCCCGCCGCGCGCGTTCTCGTACCGGGCGACCTCCTCGCCATAGTGCGAGAGAACGCGTCGCCCGATCCGGTCGACCACGTCGACGTCGTTCCCGTACTTCTCGTATCGGTTGATGAAGCGCTGGCGCCACACCTCGTCGCCCGCGCCGCGCCAGTCGCGCTCGAGCATCCCGAGCAGCTGCGCCCAGGTGAGCGCGCCCTCCTCGAAGATGGCCCGCTTGACCACGTAGAGCGAGTCGGCCAGGTTTGCGGTGCCCACGCCCTGCACGCCCGAGGGGTTGTAGCGGGCGCCGCCGGACGTGATGTCGGCGCCGCACTCGAGCGAGTCGTGCACGAGCACGGAGAGCAGCGGCGTGGGCGAGGTCGCGCGGTGCGCCTCGTCGCAGACGTTGCAGCCGCGCACCATGAGGGACACGTAGTGGTCGATGGTGGCCTCGACCTCGCGCACGAGCGCCTCGAAGTCGTCGAAGCCCTCGGGATGGGAGCGCATGGCCAGCTCCATGCAGCGCACCATGTTGAACATGCAGATGTCGTGCAGGCCGTACATGCGCCCGGGGATGGAGAGCTCCACGCAGCCCACGACGGCGTAGTCGCGCGCGTCGACGAGCGTCACGCCGCGACGGGCGAAGGACTCGACGTTCACCTCGTCGTTGAAGCACTGCGGCAGGCCGTCACCCAGGCGGATGACCTCGGCCGCCTTGCGGAGCAGCGCGTCGGGCGCGCCCGCATGCAGGCGCACGCTCAGGTTGGGCTGCGGCAGGCGCGTGTCCCGCTGGAGGTCGAGCAGCAGGAGCGAGAGCTCGTTCGAGGCGTCGCGCCCCTCGGCGTCCACGCCGCCCACGACGAGGTTGTAGCCCGTGGGGAAGCCCGCGAAGAAGCGGGCGCTGTCCGTGGAGCGCACGAAGACGACCGTGTTGGTCTTGAGGTAGAAGCACTGCAGAAGCTCGCGGACCTGCGCCTCCGAGACGCCGGCCGCCACGCTCGCGCGGTAGTACGGCAGCAGGTACTGATCCATGCGCCCCAGGGAGATGGAGCTCGCGTTTGACTCGTGCTGCAGCGCCACGCAGAGAAGCCAGGTGAGCTGGAGCGCGTCATAGAGGTCTCGGCAGGGCTCCGTCGCCACGTGGGCGAGCACGTCCGCCATCCGGGAGAGCTCGCGGGCGCGCCCCGGCGTCGAGGCGGGCGCGACAAGGGCGTTCGGGTCCGCGACCGGGCGCCCCTCGGCCGCGTCGCGCACGATGCGCTCGTAGCGGCGGACGTAGTCGGTGACGGCGCGCACGCACAGGGCCCCCGCCCGGAGGAAGTCGTTATCGGGCGCGGCGTCGCGACGCTCCTCGACCTCGGCGAGAAGGGACCCGAGCCCACGGTCGAGCACCTCGCCGATGTCCGCGATGATGTGCCCCTGCCCCTTGTCCGTCTGCGCCACGGCGAAGACGCGGTCCTTCTCGGCGGCCGCCACCTCGCCCGGCCGATGGGCCACGTACCAGTCGTTGAGCGAGCGGCCCGCCCAGAAGGGGTAGAGCACCTCCCGGTAGGTCCGCTTGTCCTCCTCGGACACGTCGAAGGTGTCCTGGGGGCGCACGGGAAACTCGTCGAGCTCGTCAAGGATCCAGTACGGGGACATCTCGGGCGAGACCACGCCGGCGCGCGGCTCCTCCGTGCGGTTGCCCACGAGCAGGTCGTCCCCGTCGACGACGATCCGGTGACGCTCGAGCACGCGCCTGAACGCCATCGCCCGGCGCATGACCACCGGCTCGCCCTCGGTCTCGAGGTAGCTCTCCCGATAGAGGAGCGCCCGCTCGAGCGAGATCCGGCGCGGGCGGGCGAAGAGGGCATCCTTTATGCGCTGCGTGCGAGGCGTGAGCATGATTCCTCCGGGTTTCGTACGTAATCTGGAATCATTCTATACAAAGAGATCAGGGGTGACGTCCGCAATTCCGGGGCGAATGAGGGAAATCAGGCGCGTCTGCGCACACACGAGGGGGATGTTCCGCGCCCGTATGGGGGCGAGCATGGCCCGAGCCGCGCTGCCCCGCGGGCGGGCAACGCTCGCCGCCACCTGGGCGCGGTCGGTGTCAATCATCTGCGCCACCAGGCGGCGCTGGTCGGCGGAGCCCATGCGGCTCCCCCTCCCGCAGATGCGCTCGACGCAGTCCATGAGCTGCTCGATATAGCGGTCCTGAATCGCCTCGACGCTCGCGGCGTCCCCGTCGAGCCCCCAGCTCTCGTAGAGGGCGAGAAGGGCGGCGTGCTCCTCCTCGAGCCGCCGATAGCCGTCCGCCACGTCGCGAGGCCCGCGCGGGATGCCCCGGGAGACGTGGTAGCGGGCGCCCGCGACCACGGCAACCCGCTCGACCTCGGCGAGGCAGCGCGTCACGAAGGAGTGGTCTGACCCGCTCCCCTGCGAGAAGCGCGCGCCGCTTCGCTCGACGAGCGCGCGCGAGAAGAGCTTGCCGCTTGCGGGGAGGAGCTGCCCCTCCGCGAGGAGCTTCCAGGCGTAGGAGCGAAAGTCATGCTGCGTGGGAAAGGTGCGCGCCTCCGAGGAGACCTCGGCGCGCGCCGAGCGACCTCCGCCGATGGAGAGCGAGAGCGAGAACCCGCCGATGACAAGCTCAAGCGAGCCCGACTCCGCCCGGTCCGCGAGCTCCTCGAGCATCGTCGGGTCAGCCCAGCCGTCAGCGTCAAAGACGAGCAGGTAGTCGCCGCGGGCGCGATCGAGCGCGAGGTTGAGGGCGTCCTGGCGCCCGCACTCCCCCGCCTGCGCCACCGAGACGCGCATGTCCCGGTCCGCAAGCGCCGAGAGCAGGCGCGCCGTCTCATCGGTCGACCCGGCATCCACAACGATGAGCTCGAAGTTCCCAAAGGTCTGGTTCTGGAGGCTCTCCACGGCACGTCGCACGGTCTTCTCGGCGTCATGGGACACCATGAGCACCGAGACCTTCGGCGATGTCGGCGTGTAATGCGTCATGCCCGCGTCCTTCTGCCCCGCCACGGGGCAACGTGCCAGACCACAAAACCTAGGGTATCAGGCACAGACGCGCAGCTGAACGCACGCGGAACGCCTTGGCAAAATGAGCACAGTGATGGACGTCACGTGTACGTCGGACGCCCCGCGCAGACGGCCCGGCCCTATGCCGCCGGGACGATGAGCCCGAGCGTGGCGCAGAGCTGCACGCGGTCGACGAGCTGCAGCCCCGTCTCGACGACGTTGCCCGCCTCGTCCGTGACGGTCTCCGGGGCGACCGGCGCCTCCGCCACGGCGATGTTGGCCGTCCCAACGGAGGAGAGCGACTCGGCGAGGGCGAGAAGATCCGCCGCGTCCATGTCCGTCCTCATCTTGGCGAGCAGGCCCGAGGCCGAGCGCACGAGCTCGGAAGCGCCCGTCCCCGCAAGCGAGGCCGCCTCTTCCACGACGTCCCCCGTCGCCACGACCACGTGGTCGAAGGAGGCGCCCGTCGCCTGGGACAGCGGCGCCACGCACGCGGAGCCCCCGGACGCCGCAAAGAGGTCCGCCACGGAGGAGGCCGTCTCGCCCGAGGTCACCCGCGCCGTCACCGGCACGTTGGCGAGCACGGCCGTGCCCTGGGTGCGGTTGACGTCGAGGATCCTGACGGCCGAGAGCGCGCCGGACTCGAGGTCGTCCGTCGTGAGGAGAAGGACGGTCTCGTGGTCGTCCGTCGAGGCGACGTAGGAGGTCCCCTCGGTGACGGTCGAGGCGGGCTGGGCGGAGAGGGAGTCCGAGAGCCCGACGTCGCCAAGACGGCTCTCGAGGCTCACGCGCTCCCAGACGAAGTGGACTATCAGGGCGGCGGCGGCGAGCACGACCACGCACACGACGGCGCCGATCACGTTCCGGTACGGGCTCTCCTCCGGGACGTCGGTCCTCTCGAAGCGCTCCCTCTTTCGCAGCGGCATGGCCCTCGCCTCCCCTTCTCGCGCGGCCCCAATCTATAACAGGATACCCGAGGCGCCCGCCACAAGGCCAATCGCCACGGCGACCGCGTACACGAAGGCCGTGATCGCCGCGTTCTGGCGCACGTCGGCGTTGGTGCGCCAGAGCACGAGCAGGCCGACGCCGCCCGATGCGAGAAGTCCCGCGAGCATGGGCCCCGAGCTGAGAACGCCGTCGAGATACAGCTCGGTGATCGCCACGCTCGCCCCGCAGTTGGGGATGAGCCCCACGAGCGCCGCGAGGAAGGTCGCCCGCACGGGATGGTTGGCAAGAAGCGCGCCGAGGGCATCCTGCCCCACCAGCTCGATCAGCAGGCCAAAGACGAAGGTCACCACGAATATGAAGAAGGTGACCTGGACCGTGTGGACGAGCGCGGAGCGCAGGATGGCCCACCTGCCATGGCCGTGCCCATGGCCGTGATCGTGGTCGCCGTCGTCGCAGTGGCAGTGCTCGCGCTCGCAGAGCTCGTGGATGTGCAGGCGCCCGTCCCCCCCACGGTGCCTGAGGCGCAGCGCCACGTCCACGAGCAGCCCCACCACGATGCCCGCGGCCACCTTGGCCCCCACAATCGAGAGCATGCGCGTCAGGGGCTCCTGGTGCGCCAGGAACACGGGCACCATCTCGTCCGAGGTCGAAAGGATCACCGCGACGAGCGTTCCCGCCGTGACCACGCGCCCCGCGTAGAGCGTCGCCGCCATCGCGGAGAACCCGCACTGCGGGAGCGCCCCCAAGACCGCCCCCACGACGGGGCCCGCCTTGCCGGACCGCTCGACGGCGGCCTGCACGCGCGCCCCCGCCGAGTGCTCTATCGCCTCCATCGCGAGGTAGGTGACGAGCAGGAAGGGAACCAGCTCGAGCGTGTCCCAGAGGCTGTGCTCGAGCACGTGAATGATGAGCTCCACGGCATCCTCCAAACAGGCATGCGCCCGAAGGAGGCTACTCCCAGGGCGCCAGAGTTAGCTCGGGGTATTCTACCCCGACGAAGGTCAGTCCTTTCGCGGGCGCGCAGGGGCCGGCCGCCGTGCGCTCGCGCGCCGCGAGCACCCCCTCGACCCAGGACGGGTCGCGGTGTCCTCGCCCCACCTCCACGAGCGTCCCGGCGATGGTGCGCACCATGTTGTGCAGGAACGCGTTGCCGGTCACGTCGATCGCGACGAGCTCCTCGCCCGCCTCCTCGACCCGCGACACGTCGAGCGCGGACACGTAGCGGCAGGTCGGCTTGTCCACGGCCGAGGAGGCCTTGCAGAAGCTCCTGAAGTCATGCTCGCCGAGCAGGGGCCTCGCCGCGAGCGCCATGGCCTCGACGTCGAGCCGCCCCCGGTACCACCATGCGTGATCCCACGCGAGCACGGGGCGCGCCTCCGTCGTGGCGATTCGATACCGATAGCTGCGGCTCACGGCGTCAAAGCGGGCCGAGAAGCCCGCGGGGGCCCGGTAGATGCCCCGGATGGAGATGTCATCCGGGGTGAGCGCCACCAGCGAGCGGACGAGCCTTGCGCCCGGGAGCGCGAGCTCCTCGCCCGAGACGGGCACGCTCACGTACTGCGAGAGCGCGTGGACGCCCGCGTCGGTCCTGCCGGCGCAGACGAGCTCGCAGGGGCGCCGGAGCGCGGTCTCGAGCGCGCGCCGCAGCTCCCCCGCGACGGTGCGCACGCCGCCGGGCTGCTCCGCGAAGCCGGCAAACCCCGCGCCGCGGTAGCCGAGCCGTATGACGAGGGTCCCGCCGTCTGACATGGGTCTCCTTCCTTCCCTCATGCAAGGGTAGCACGGCCGCCGCGAGGCGGCGCCGCGGCCGGAGGCGCCGCCTCGCCCTAGGCGAGCAGCGCGCACGCCGCCCACGCCGCCACGCCGAGAAGGACCGCGACGTCGCCGCGGGAGAGGCGGCCCCGCATCGAGGTCTGCTCGCCCGTGAAGCAGCGGTCCTCCATCGCGGCGGCCAGCTCGTCGGCGCGGCGGAAGAGGCTCACGACGAGCGGCACGAGCACCTGCCCCCAGCCCGCGAGGCGCCCGATGACGCCCCCCTCGTCAAGCCTCGCGCCACGCGCCCGCTGCGCGCACCTGATGCGCTCGACCTCCTCGGAGGCGAGCGGGATGAAGCGCAGGGCAACCGACACGGCCGTCGACAGCCCGCCCACGGGCACGCCCAGGCGGGCGAGGGGCGCCATGAGCGCGGCGATGCCGTCGGCAATGGCGGGCGGCATCGTGGTGGACGAGAACACGAGCGCAAGGCCCACCACGATCACGATTCTCGCAATGGCCGTGGCCGAGCGCGCGAGGCCCTCTACCGAGACCCCCGGCTGCCCCACGAGCACGATGCCGTTCGCCAGAAGGGAAATGCCCAGGATGACGAGCGCCGGTCGAAGCGCCATGAGCACGCGGCGCGGCGAGGTCCCGCTCGCGGCGAGCGCCACGAGAAGCCCCGCCGCCACGACGACGACCCCCCGCGGCGCGGGGGCGGCAAAGGCCGTCGCCGACGCCACGAGCAGCGCAACGATCTTCACGCGCGCGTCAATCCCGTGCACGAGCGTCTCACCTGGTCTATATGCCCCCGGGGCGAGCATCCTACGCATGGGAACCCCCCTGCGCCATCGCCCGCGCGCGGACCAGAAGCGGCGGCTCCATGCCCGCCGCGCGGAAGAGCTCGGGCGAGCGCGCGGCCTCCTTCGCCCCGACCCGCGCAACGACGCGCCCTCTGGCGAGAAGGACCACGTCATCTGCGACGTCGAGCCACTCGGCGGCATCGTGGGTCACCACGAGCGCCGCCACCCCCTCTCGCGCGAGCGACGAGACGAGCTCGCGCAGCGCCCTGCGCGCCGGGGCGTCCAGGCCGGCGGAGGGCTCGTCGAAGACGCAGGCGCGCGGGTGCGCCGCCAGGACGCCGGCAAGCGCCACGCGGCGCATCTGGCCGCCCGAGAGCTCGAAGGGAGAGCGATCGAGCAGGTCGCCGGTCACCCCCAGGCGCTCCGCCGCCTCGCGGGCGCGCGCATCCGCCTCATCGGGGCCCAGGCCGAGCATGCGCGGGGCGAAGGAGAGGTCCTCGAGGACCGTGTCAGCAAAGAGCTGGTCCTCGGGGCGCTGGAAGGAGAGGCCGACCTCCCCCGCGCTCACGGGCGCGCCATCGAGCAGCGCGCTTCCGGCGTCAGGGACGAGCACCCCGGCGAGCGTGCGTGCCGCCGTGGTCTTGCCCGACCCCGAGGCGCCGAGCAGGAGCGTGACGCCAGAGCAGGCGAGCGTGGCGTCGTCCAGCGCGACAAGCCCGTCATAGCTGACGCTCGCGTTCCGGAGCTCGAGCCTGTGCCGTCCCGAGCGTCCGACCTCCCCTCCCGGGACGTCCGACCCCGCGAGCACGGTGGCAAGGTCGGCATGATCGGGCCGCTCCCCCAGCATGCCGCCGCCCCTCACGAGCTCGGTCAGAGGGGCCGCGAGCGGGTCATCGGCAAGGCCGCTCGCCTTGAGGGCGCCCTCGGAGCGCAGGAAGTCGTCGGGGCGCCCCTCCCAGGCGATGCGGCCCCCCTCCAGCACGACGACGCGCGAGGCGCCGAAGAGCGCCTCGGGACCGTGCGCCACCTCGAGAACGCCCGTCCCCCCACGCACGAGACGGCGCACAAGGTCGGCGATGACGGCGCGCGAGGCCTCGTCCAGATGGGACCCAACCTCATCCAGAACGAGGTAGCGCGGCTCCATCGCAAGGACGCCCGCGAGGGAGAGGAGCTGCTGCTGACCCCCCGAGAGCTCGTCGGTCATGCGGGTGCGCAGCCGGTCGATCCCGCACGCCTCCAGGGCTCTCTCAGCGCGCTTCCGAACCTCCTCCCGGGGCAGGCCGAGGTTGCGAGGGCCAAACTCGACCTCATCGAGCACGAGCGGGCTCACGATCTGGTTCCTGGGGTCCTGGCGCACGTAGCCGACCGCGGAGGCGATGGCCCTTCTCGTCTCTGGGGTCGATGCGATGCCATCCACGGCCACCTCGCCGGAGCAGGCGGCCAGCGAGCCGTTCACGAGCCGGGAGAGGGTCGACTTGCCCGACCCGTTCCTACCGAGCAGCACGACGCGCTCGCCGGGGCGCACGACGAGCGAGACGCCGCGCAGAACATCGGCGGTACCGTAGGAGAACCCCACGTCACTTAGCTCGATCACGCGCTCACCTCCCGCTCGTACTTCTCGTCAGCCCCATCATGCCCCGGCACGCAAAGAGCCCCGGCAGGGCCGGGGCTCGAAGTTACCGTCTTTGCCAGGAACGCTACTCGGCGTCCTTCTCCTCGGCGGGAGCGGCCTCCTCGGCCTTGGGCTCCTCGACCGGGGCGGCCTCGACCTTGGTGACCTTGGCCTTGGGGGCGGCCTTGGGCGTGACGGGCTCGGTCACGAGCTCGAGAATCACGACCTCGGCGGCGTCGCCCTTGCGGGGGCCGAGCTTCATGATGCGGGTGTAGCCGCCGTTGCGGTCGGCCCACATGCCCTGCGCGGCCTTCTCGAAGACCTCGCGGACGAGCTCCTTGTCGCCCACCTTGGCGATGGCGAGGCGACGGCTCGCGATGTCGCCCTTCTTGGCCCAGGTGATGACCTTGTCAACGTCGCCGCGGACGGCCTTGGCGCGCTGGTCGAGGGTCTTGATGCGGTCGTTCTCAAACAGGGCACGGATGAGGCTCTTCTTCATGGCCTTGGTGTGGCTGGCGTCGGTGCCGAGCTTCATGCCCCTCTTCTTGTTGTGTCGCATTTCTTGCTTCTCCTAAATCCGGCGCGCCTAGGCCTTGAGGGACAGGCCCATGGTCTCGAGCTTGTCCTTGACTTCCTCGATGGACTTGACGCCAAAGTTTCTGATGTTGAGAAGGTCGTTCTCGGAGAACTCCACGAGCTGGCGCACGGAGTGGATGCCGGCGCGCTTGAGGCAGTTGTAGGAGCGGACGGAGAGGTCCAGGTCCTCGATCTGCTTGTCGAGCTCGACGTTGTCCTCTACGGTGCCCGTGGCGAAGATGGAGGCATCCTCGACCGGCTCGTCCTCATCGGTCAGGCTCATGAACGCGGTCATGTGCTGGTTGATGATGTTGGCGGCCTCGACGACGGCGTCACGCGGGGAGATGGAGCCGTTGGTCTCCACCTCGAGCACGAGGCGGTCGTAGTCGGTGTGACGGCCGACGCGGCAGGCCTCGACGGCCTTGGCGCAGCGCTTGACGGGCGAGTAGAGCGAGTCGACGTGAATGATGCCGATCGGGTCGCTCTCGCGCTCGTTGTCCTCGCCGGACACGTAGCCGCGGCCGACGCCGACGCGCATCTTCATGGTGAGGTGGGCGCCCGCGCCGAGCGTGCAGATGACGTGATCCGGGTTGACGAGCTCGAACTCGGCCGGGATGTCAAAGTCGCCGCCCGTGACGGTCATCGGGCCGTCGACGGACAGGGACGCCTCGGCCTCGTCGCCGGTTCCCATGGAGCGGAAGACCAGCCCCTTGACGTTGAGCACGATGTCGGTGACGTCCTCGTAGACGCCCTCGACGGTCGTGAACTCATGCTGCACGCCGTCGATCTGGATGGCCTCGACGGCCGCGCCAGACAGCGACGAGAGCAGGACGCGACGGAGGGAGTTGCCAAGCGTGTCGCCATAGCCACGCTCGAGCGGCTCGGCGCTCACGCGGGCGAGGTTCTCGCTGATCTCCTCTACCGACACCTGCGGTCGGATGAATTCGGACATTGCTACCTCCAAATCTGGTCGGGCTTACTTGGAGTAGAGCTCGACGATCAGCTGCGCGTCGATGTCAAGGTCGATCTGATCGCGCGTGGGGAGCTGGAGGACGGTGCCCTTGAGCTTCTCGATGTCAACCTCGAGCCAGGCGGGAACGGCCATGTGCTCGGAGGAGATGAGGGCCTCCTTGATGGGGAGCAGGTCCTTGGCCTTGTCGGCCACGGCGACGACGTCGCCGGCCTTCACCTGGAAGGAGGGGATGTCGACGCGACGGCCGTTCACGGTGATGTGGCCGTGGCGGACGGTCTGACGGGCCTCCTTGCGGGTGCGGGCAAAGCCGAGGCGGAAGACGACGTTGTCAAGACGGCGCTCGAGAAGGGCCATCAGGTTGTCGCCGGTGATGCCCTCGAGCTTGAGGGCCTTCTCGTAGTAGCCGTGGAACTGCTTCTCGAGAACGCCGTAGATGAACTTGGCCTTCTGCTTCTCGCGGAGCTGGATGCCGTACTCGCTCTCCTGGCGGCGACGACGCTTGGGCTCGCGGTTGGAGGTCTTGTTGATACCCATCACAACGGGGTCGATGCCGAGCTGGCGGCACCTCTTGAGGACCGGGGTCCTATCGATAGCCATTGATACTCCTCCTAGCTACACGCGACGACGCTTGCTCAGACGGCAGCCGTTGTGCGCGATGGGGGTCTTGTCCTGGATGCCCGAAACCTCGAGGCCGGCGGCCTGGAGGGAACGGATGGCGGTCTCGCGGCCGGAGCCGGGACCCTTCACGAAGACGGCGACCTTGTGCAGGCCGTGCTCCATGGCCGCCTTGGCAGCGGCCTCGGCGGCGAGCTGCGCGGCGAACGGCGTGGACTTACGGGAGCCCTTGAAGCCGACGGTGCCGCCGGACTGCCAGGAGATCACGTTGCCCTGGGGATCGGTGATCGAGACGATCGTGTTGTTGAACGTGCTCTTGATGTGGGCCTGGCCCACGGCGATGTTCTTGCGCTCGGAGCGGCGCACGCGCGTGGTGCGCTGGTTCTTCTTCTGCGGCATTGTCTACTCCCTAGCCCCTCTTCTTGGCACCGATCTGACGCTTCTTGCCCTTGCGGGTGCGAGCGTTGGTGTGGGTGCGCTGACCGTGGACAGGGAGGCCCTTGCGGTGACGGAGGCCGCGGTAGCAGCCGATCTCCATCAGGCGGGCGGTGTTCTGACGCACCTCGCGGCGAAGGTCGCCCTCGGTGGTGTAGTTCGCGTCGATGAAGTCACGAATCTTCGTGACCTCGTCCTCGGTGAGGTCCTTGACGCGGGTGTCGGGGTTCACACCGGTCTCCGCGCAGATCTTGGTGGCGCGGGTCTGGCCGATGCCGTAGACGTAGGTGAGTCCGACCTCGACGCGCTTGTCGCGCGGCAGGTCGACGCCGTTAATACGGGCCAACTTGGAGCTCCTTCCTTAGCCCTGACGCTGCTTGTGGCGCGGGTTCTCGCAGATGACGTAGACCTTGCCGTGGCGACGAATGATCTTGCACTTGTCGCACATCTTCTTGACCGAAGGACGTACCTTCATGAGACTTTCCTTCCGGTTAGTGCTGATACGAACCTATCTCCTCGCCCAGCCGCTGGCGTGAATATCCCAGGCTGTGTGTGGGGACCCTACTTGTAGCGGTAGGTGATGCGTCCCCTCGTGAGGTCGTAGGGAGAAATCTCCACGACGACCCGGTCGCCGGGGAGGATGCGGATGTAGTTCATCCTGATCTTCCCCGAGATGGTGCAGAGAATGGTCTTGCCGTTCTCAAGCTCAACGTTGAACATCGCGTTGGGCAGTGGCTCGACGACCTTGCCCTCGAGCTCGATAGCGTCCTGCTTGCTCAAAATCACACCCTTCCCCGCTCTTACAGCGACCAACAATCATACCTAAAATTCACATGCTCGTCCACGCTGCACCAGACGCACATAACAGCGTCAATGCAGCGTGGACGATGAGGTGCCTACTCCTCGGCGCCGCCCTCCATCGGACACCACGGGCCCTTCTCGTCCTGCGTGAGGATGACGGGCCCGTCCTCGGTAACGGCGACGGTGTTCTCGTAGTGCGCGGCAGGCTTGCCGTCGCGGGTGACGACGGTCCAGCCGTTGGCGAGCGTCTCGCACTGATAGGTGCCGAGCGTGATCATGGGCTCGATTGCGACGACCATGCCGGCCTGCAGGCGCACGCCACGCCCGCGCCTGCCGTAGTTCCTGACCTCGGGGTCCTCGTGCATGACGCGCCCGACGCCATGGCCCACGTAGTCGCGGACCACGCCGTAGCCGTTCGACTCGGCGAGCTCCTGGACCGCGGCGCCGATGTCGCCGAGGTGGTTGCCGGGGACCGCCTGCTCGATCGCGGCCTTGAGGCAGTCGCGCGTGCACTCGCAGAGGGCGCGCCACTCCTCGGAGGGCTCGCCCACGTAGAAGGTCCACGCGTTGTCTCCGACCCAGCCCTGGTAGGTGGCGCCGGTGTCGATGGAGATGATGTCGCCCTCCTGGAGCACGACGGCGGGCGACGGGATGCCGTGGACGATCTGCTCGTTCACGGACGAGCAGATGCTGCCCGGAAATCCGCCATATCCCTTGAAGGTGGGGACGGCGCCGTGAAGGCGGATGAAGCCCTCTACGACCTGATCGAGCTCCTTGGTGGTGACGCCGGGTCGCACACATGCCCCGGCACGACGAAGGGCCGCCTTGGACAGAGCCCCGGCGGCCTTCATCTGCTCGATCTCAACAGGTGACTTTATGTTGATCATAGAGCGAGGAGCGTCTTGACGTCGGCATACACCTCGTCGACGGGACGGTCTCCGTCAACCTCCTTGAGGATCGCGTGTCCCTTGTAGTACTCAATCAGCGGGGACGTCTGGGACTCGTAGACGTCCAGGCGATGCTGAATCGTCTCCGGCTTGTCATCGTCACGCTGGTACATCTCGCCGCCGCAGCGCGGGCAGGTGTCAACGCCGGCGGGGGCGGTGTAGCCGCAGGAGCGGCAGGTGCGACGCGAGCTCAGGCGCTCCACGATGACGTCGGGCTCAACCGAGATGAGCAGCGCGGCGTCGAGCGTGCGACCCATCGCGGCGAGCTCGGAGTCGAGCGTCACGGCCTGCGCGGTGTTGCGCGGGAAGCCGTCGAGGATGAAGCCCTTCTGCGCGTCATCGGCCTCGAGGCGCTCCTTGACGAGGTCGACGACCAGGGCGTCGGGAACGAGCTGGCCGGCATCCATGTAGCCCTTCGCCTTCTTGCCAAGCTTGGAGCCCTCCTTGATGGCGGCCCTGAGGAGGTCGCCGGTGGAGATGTGGGCAAAGCCGTACTCCGCCACGAGCTTCTGCGCCTGGGTGCCCTTGCCGGAGCCGGGAGCGCCGAGAAGAACGATGTTCATGATGCCGACCGCCTTTCTGATTGCCTTGCTCTACCCTTTCACGACCGCTACTTGAAGAAGCCGTCGTAATTGTGCATCTTGAGCTGGCTCTCGATGGAGGAGAGCGTGTCCATGGCAACGCTGACCATAATCAGGACCGAGGTCCCGCCGAAGGCCTGGATGAGCGAGTTGCCGGTGAACGAGAAGATGATCGTGGGCACCACGGCCAGGACCGCCATGAAGAGGGCGCCAGGCAGCGTGATGTGGTCGATCGTGCTCTTGATGTAGGCAGCCGTCGCGGCGCCGGGACGCACACCCGGGATGAACCCGCCCTGCTTGCGCAGCTGGTCAGCCGTCTCCGTGGGGTTGAACACCATGGAGGAGTAGAAGTAGGCGAAGGCCACGATCAGGACGACGGAAAGCACCCAGTTGATCCAGCCGGCAGAGAGCGCGTTCGCGAAGGCCTGCACCCAGTCGACGTTGGGGAAGAAGACCGCAAGCTGCGCCGGGAGATACAGGATCGCCGAGGCGAAGATGATCGGCACGACGCCGGCGGTGTTCACCTTGATCGGAAGGTAGGTGGACTGCCCGCCCATCATCCTGCGCCCGACGACGCGCTTCGCATACTGGATGGGAATGCGGCGCTGGCCGCGCTCCACGTACACGATGAGCGGGATGACAGCGATGATCACCACGAGGGTGACGATGGTGAGGACGATGTTGCCCACGCCGGTCACGGAGGTGATGAGGGCGGTCGGGATGCCGGACATGATGTTCGCGAAGATGATGAGCGACATGCCGTTGCCCACGCCGCGCTGGGTGATGATCTCGCCGAGCCACATGATGATCATCGCGCCGACCACCATGGTGAAGACGACGATGACGTCAAGGAGAAGCTCGGGGACCCCGATGTTGGAGAAGCTCACGCCGTAGCTCCTGAAGAGGAACAGGTAGCCGATGGCGTTGAGCAGGGCGAGGCCGATCGTGAGATAGCGCGTGTACTGCGTGATCTTACGCTGGCCGGCCTCGCCCTCCTTTGCGAGCTCGCCGAGGGACGGAATCACGGCCTGCAGCAGCTGCAGAATAATCTGCGCGGTGATGTAGGGCATGATGCCGAGGCTGAACACGGACATGCGGGAAAGCGCGCCACCTGAGAAGAGGTTGAGCACGGCCATGGCACCGCTCGAGGAGAGCCCGGCCTGATAGGCGCCGAGCATCTCCTGGAACGGCGCGCCCGGAACGGGCAGATAGGCGCCGAAGCGATACAGCAGCAGGATGCCTGCCGTCAGCAGGAGCTTCTGCCTCAGTTCCGGAATGCGAAACGCATTGGCGATTCCCTTTAGCACGCCTGCTCGACCTTTCCTCCGGCCGCCTCGATCTTAGCCTGGGCAGAGGCGGAGACCTTGTCCACCTTGACGGTGAGCTTCTTGGTCAGCTCGCCGTCGCCGAGGACCTTCACGGGAATATAGTTGTGCTTGATGACGCCCTTGGCAACCAGGGAATCGGCGTCGACGGTCTCACCGTCGGCGAACAGCGCCTCGAGGCGGGCGACGTTCACCGGCGCGTACTCGACGCGGTTGTGGTTGGTGAAGCCGGGGAGCTTGGGGAGACGCATCGCGAGCGGCTGCTGGCCGCCCTCGAAGCCCTTGCCCTTGCCGCCGCCGGAACGGGAGAGCTGACCCTTGGTGCCGCGACCGGCCGTGGTGCCGTGACCGGACGAGTTGCCGCGGCCGATGCGCTTGCGGTTCTTGCGCGAGCCCTCCGCGGGACGCAGATCGTTGAGCTGCATGAGTGACTCCTAGTTCTCTTCCACGGTGACAAGGTGCTTGACCTTGAAGATCATTCCACGAATGCTCGGGTTGTCCGGCTGCTCGACGACGTCGCCGATCTTGCGGAGGCCGAGGGCGCGGCAGGTGGCCGTCTGGTCCTTCTTGACGGAGGCAACGGCGCTGCGCACGAGCTTGATCTTGAGGGACTGAGCCATCGCTAGTTCTCCTTCCCGACAAACATCTCGCCCACGGTCATGCCGCGGCGCTCGGCGGCCTGCTCGGGGCTGGAGAGCTCCTTGAGGCCCTCGGCGGCGGCCTTGATGATGTTCATCGCGTTGCTGGTGCCAAGGGACTTGGAGAGCACGTTGGTGATGCCAGCGAGCTCGAAGAGCGGGCGGACGGGGCCGCCGGCGATGACGCCGGTACCCTCGATGGCCGGCTTGATGAGAACGCGGCCGGCGCCGTAGTGGCCCTCGACGGTGTGCGGGATGGTGCCGTGCTCGGTCACGGGCACGTGGAACATGTTCTTCTTGGCGTCCTCGATGCCCTTCTGGATGGCCAGGGGCACCTCGGCGGACTTGCCCATGCCGAGGCCGACGTTGCCCTTGCCGTCACCGACGGCCACGAGGGCGACGAGGGACATGCGACGGCCGCCCTTGACGGTCTTGGAGACGCGGTGGATGTAGACGACGCGCTCCTGAAGATCCGTGTCCTGCTGGCGCTTACGATCTCGTGCCATTGAATCCTCCTAGAACTTCAGGCCCGCGTTGCGGGCACCGTCTGCCAGAGCCTTGACACGGCCGTGATAGATGCGACCACCGCGGTCGAAGGTGACCGTGGTGACGCCCTTCTCGACGGCACGCTTGCCCACGAGCTCACCAACGAACTCAGCGGCCTCCTTGTTGGAGCCGATCTTGCCCGTGGCGCGGAACTCGGGGTCGAGGGTCGAGGCAGAGCAGATGGTCTTGCCGTCGGCGTCGTCGATGACCTGAGCGTAGATGTTTGCGTTGGTGCGGTGCACGCTGAGGCGCGGACGCTCAGCGGTGCCGAAGATCTTGGCGCGGACGCGGCGCTCGCGGCGCTTGAGACCGGCCTTCTTCGCCTGCTGCTTGTTCATTCCTTCTCCTTAGACGTGCCATCACCTGACGGGGTGATGGTCTTTCGCTGCCTGGCCGAAGACTACTTGGCGGCCTTGCCGAGCTTCCTGCGGATGTGCTCGCCCACGTAGTGGATGCCCTTGCCCTTGTACGGCTCGGGCGGGCGCTTCATGCGGATCTCGGCGGCCACCTGGCCGACCTGCTCCTTGGAGATGCCCTTCACGTTGATGTGGGTGTTGTCGGGCACCTCGAAGGTGATGTTCTCGGGGGCCGGGTAGACCACCGGGTGGGAGTAGCCGAGCGAGAGGTCAAGATCCTTGCCCTTGAGCGCGGCACGGTAGCCGACGCCGGTGAGCTCGAGCTTCTTCTCGAAGCCCTCGGAGACGCCGATCACCATGTTGTGGAGAAGGGTGCGGGTGAGGCCCTGCTGGGCGTTGGAGGCGGTGGACTCGTCCACGCGGACGACGAGAAGCTCCTCGCCCTCCTCCTTGATCTCGACGAGATCGGAGAAGGTACGGGTGAGCTCGCCCTTGCCGCCCTTGACGGTGACGGTGCTGCCGTTGACTGTCACAGTGACTCCGGCGGGAACCTGGACAGGCTGCTTACCAATACGAGACACGGTTGTCTCCTTTCATTCCTGCCGTGAGTTACCAGATGTAGGCGATGACCTCGCCGCCGATGCCCTGCTTGCGGGCGTCGCGGTCGCACATCATGCCCTTGGAGGTGGAGATGACGGCGGTGCCGAGGCCGCCGAGCACGCGCGGGAGCTTCTCCGCGGTGGAGTAGATGCGCAGGCCGGGCTTGGAGATGCGGCGGATGCCACGGATGACCTTCGCGTGACGGGCGCCGTACTTGAGCGTGATGTGGAGGGTCTTCTGCGGGGTCGTGTCCTCGACCTCGTACCCGGCGATGTATCCCTCCTCGCAGATGACGCGGGCAATCTCGACGAGCACCTTGGTCGAGGGCATGGAGACCTCGGCCTTGTTGGCGGCGTTCGCGTTGCGGATGCGCGTCAGCATGTCAGAAATGGGATCAGTGATCTTCATGGATCATTCTCCTTCGGTAATGATGAACCTGCGTGTCCGGTTCGCTCGCACCCGTGGCGCAAGCGCCTGGACGCCAGAGCCCCGGGGTCCCTACCAGCTCGCCTTGCGGACGCCGGGAAGCTCGCCCTTGCTCGCAAGCTCGCGGAAGCAGACGCGGCAGAGGCCGAACTTGCGATAGACGGAGTGGGGACGCCCACAACGCTGGCAGCGGTTCTGCTTGCGCGTCGAGAACTTCGGCTCGCGCTGAGCCTTGACGATCATCGATGTCTTAGCCACAAATCCTCCTTCATTGCAATCCGGGCGTCCCGGCCGCGCCGGGACGCCTTTGTCGGTATTTGACCTACTCAGCCTTGAACGGGAAGTGGAAGGCCTTGAGCAGCGCCTTGCCCTCCTCGTCGGTCTGGGCGGTGGTCACGATGGTGATGTCCATGCCGCGGGTGTGGTCGATCTTGTCGAAGTCGATCTCCGGGAAGATGAGCTGCTCGGTGACGCCCATGGAGAAGTTGCCACGGCCGTCGAAGCTCTTCGGGGAGATGCCGCGGAAGTCGCGGATGCGCGGGATGGCGATGGAGATGAGACGATCGAAGAACTCCCACATGCGGTCGCCACGCAGGGTGACCTTGGCGCCGATCGGCATGCCGGCGCGCAGGTGGAAGGTCGCGATGGACTTGCGGGCGTGGGTCACGAGGGGCTGCTGGCCCGTGATGGCGCGCAGGTCAGCGACGGCACCGTCGATGGCCTTGGCGTCCGTGGCGGCCTCGCCGACGCCCATGTTCACGACGATCTTCTCGATCTTCGGAATCTGGTGAACGTTCTTGTAGCCGAACTGCTTCTGGAGCTCGTCACGCACGGTGGCGAAGTACTGCTCCTTGAGACGCGGTACGTACTTGTCTGCCATGTCCACTCCTTCAACTCTTGGGGTTCTCAGCACGGGGTTTCCAACCTCGCACCTCCCTGCCTTGGCGGGGCCGGGAGCCTTGTCATGCGCACTGGACAGAATCCTCCCTACCCAGAGACGCAAGGAAACATAATACGCCCTTTCTCCACAAAAGGAAAACCGAGAAGAACGACGCACCGTTTATGCACATTCACTCTCAGCCAACCCGCTCGGCGCCACGTCCTTCACGCCCGTTCTTCTCGCACGTCCTTCTCGCCACTCAGATGCGCTTCCGAGCATCGGCCTCGCTCAGTTCCGCATCTGAGTACCACCCCCTGTTCAAATCCGGATTTGAGCATCAGCGGCTGCGGCCCGCCGCGCGTGACGACACGTTTCCGCAGGTCCGATCCGCCGAGCAGTCGCTCAGTTCCGAATCTGAGTATCTGCCAGTACTCAAATCCGCATCTGAGCACGGGCTGGCACGCAAATCCGGATTTGAGTGCGCGGGCGGGGGCTTGAGGGTCCGCGTGCCGGCGCCACGGGCGCGAGGGCTGCGCAGACCCGCAGGTCGTCGTTGCGCGCCAGGCTATATGGCTCCTCCACCAGGCGCTCAGATCCGGATTTGAGCATGGGGCGTTGCTCATTTCCGGAACTGAGCACGCCGCTGCACTCAAATCCGGATTTGAGTATCAGCAGCCGCGGCCCGCCGTGCGCGATAGCACGTTTCCGCAGGACCGTTCCGTCGGGCGGTCGCTCAGTTCCCGATCTGAGTATCAGCCAGTACTCAAATCCGCATCTGAGTACACGTCTCCAGACGGAGCACAGACCAGGGCGACACCAAGTTCTAAGGGCCTGGGCTAGAAACTGCATGCGAGGAGCCCCCGGATTTCCAAAGAGAGGTTTCGCGAGACGCGTCTCTCGTAGGAAATCCGGGGGCTCCCCGGAATGATATGCGGCTCAGTCCCTTAGAACTTGGCGCCGCACTTCTTGCACACGCGGACCTTCTTGCCCTCGTCGTTCACGTCGTGACCGACGCGCGTGGGCTTGCCGCAGCTCGGGCAGATGAGCATGACGTTGGAGGCGTCGATCGCGGCCTCCTGCTCGATGATGCCGCCCTGCTGGTTCTGGGCGTTGGGGCGCACGGCCTTCTTGACCATGGCGACGCCCTCAACGATGACCTTGCCCTCGGCGGGCTTGGCGCGGAGGATCTCGCCCTCCTTGCCCTTGTCCTTACCGGAGAGGACGACGACCTTGTCGCCCTTCTTCACATGCATCTTAGCCATTCGTCCTCACTCCCTAGAGCGTCTCAGGCGCGAGCGAGACGATCTTCATGTACTTGTGGTCGCGCAGCTCGCGGGCGACGGGCCCGAAGATACGGGTGCCCTTGGGCTCGCCATCCTTGTTGACCAGGACGCAGGCGTTCTGGTCGAAGCGGATGTAGCTGCCGTCCTTGCGACGGGTCTCCTTGACCGTGCGCACGATGACGCAGCGGACGATGTCGCCCTTCTTCACGGAACCGCCCGGGGTAGCCTCCTGCACGGCGCCGATGATGACGTCGGCCAGGCCGGCGTAGCGACGCTTGGAGCCACCGAGGACCTTGACGCACTTCACGCGTCGAGCGCCGCTGTTGTCAGCGACGTTGAGCATGGTCTCCATCTGAATCATTGGTGTTCCTCCGAACGTGTGCCCGCCCAGAGGTGCGTCCTTACGTGCGACGCACGTGGGCAGGGCTCGTCACTGATACTTACTTGGCGCGCTCGACGATCTCCACGAGACGCCAACGCTTGGTCTTGGAAAGCGGACGAGTCTCCATGACGGTGACGGTGTCGCCGACGCCGCACTCGTTCTTCTCGTCGTGAGCGTGGAGCTTCTTGGAGATGGTCATCATCTTGCCGTACTTGGGGTGACGCTTGCGGTAGTCGATCTTCACCGTGATGGACTTGTCGCCAGAGATGGAGACGACCGTCCCGGTGACGACCTTGCGCGCGTTCCTCTTCTCGGTCTCAGCCATAGTCATTCTCCTGCGATCTAGTTCTGCGCGGCGGACTTCTCAGCCGCGATCTGGCGGGCGCGCTGCTCGGTGAGGACGCGCGCGATGTCCTTCTTCACGGTCTTGACGCGGGCCGTGTTGTCAAGCTGGCTCGTGGCCATCTGGAAGCGGAGGTTGAACAGCTCGGCGCGGCCCTCCTCCAGCTTCTTGGCGAGCTCGTCGTCGCTCATGGCCTTGATGTCGGTGTACTTCATTGCCTATTCCTCCCCGTCCTGGTCGGTGCGGGCGACGATCTTGGTCTTGATCGGCAGCTTGTGCTGGGCCAGACGGAGAGCCTCGCGAGCCACCTCGTCGGACACGCCATCAATCTCGAACATGATGCGGCCCGGCTTGACGACGGCCACCCACTCCTCGGGGTTGCCCTTGCCCGAGCCCATGCGGGTCTCGGCGGGCTTCTTGGTGATGGGCTTGTCCGGGAAGATCGTGATCCAGACCTTGCCGCCACGCTTCATGTAGCGGGTCATGGCGACACGGCAGGCCTCGATCTGACGGTTGGTGATCCAGTGGGCCTCGAGGGCCTGGATGCCATAGGAGCCAAAGTGCAGCTGGGTGTTGCCCTTGGCGTGACCCTTCATGGAGCCACGCTGGACCTTGCGGTGAAGAACGCGCTTAGGTGCGAGCATTAACGGCCCCTCCTCTCATTGCGACCGCGGCGAGGACGGCTGGAGCCCTCGAGCGCCGGGCGAGGCGTGGCCTGGCCGGGGAGCTTCTCGCCGAAGTAGATCCAAACCTTGATTCCGCAGGCGCCCATGGTGGTGCGAGCGGTGGACTGGCCGTAGTCGATCACGGCACGCAGGGTGTGCAGGGGCACGCGACCCTCGCGGTACCACTCGCGACGGCCCATCTCGGCGCCGTTGAGGCGGCCGGAGCACTGGATACGAATGCCCTTGGCGCCGGCCTTGCGGGCGGACTGGACGGCCTTGCGCATGGCGCGACGGAAGGCGACGCGGCCCTCGAGCTGCTCGGCGATGGACTGGGCGACGAGGTTGGCGTCGAGCTCGGGGCGCTTGACCTCGATGACGTCAACGGCGACCATGCCCTTGCCGACGCCCGCGACCTTCTCGAGGTCGGAGCGCAGGACGTCGATGTCGGCGCCCTTCTTGCCGATCACGATGCCGGGACGGCCGGTGTAGATCGTGACCTTGACCTTGTCGCCGGCGCGCTCGATGTCGACGCGGGAGAGGGCGGCCTTGGCGAGGCGCTTCTCGAGGTAGGAGCGGATGGCGAGATCGTTGCCGAGGTTCTCGGCATAGTTCTTATCGGCGTACCAGCGGGAACGCCACTCCTCGGTGATGCCGAGACGGAAGCCAGTCGGCTGAACCTTGTGACCCATGCTTTCCCTACGCCTCCTTTCGAGGAGCGACGACGACGGTGATGTGGCTCATGCGCTTGTTGATGCGAGAGGCAGAGCCCTTGGCGCGCGGACGGATGCGCTTGAGGGTGGGGCCCTCGTCAACGTAGGCGAGCTTCACGTAGAGGTTGTCGCCGCGCAGGCCGTTGTTGTTCTCGGCGTTGGCGATCGCGGAGCGCAGGACCTTGGCCACGTCCACGGAGGCGGCGCGGGTCGAGAACTGCAGGACCTCGAGGGCCTTCTCGACGGGGAGGTCGCGAATCAGCGAGACGACGGCGCGAGCCTTGCGAGGGGCGACGCGGACGTACTTGGCCGTCGCGCGGACCTCGTTGGTGTTGGTGTTCTGAGGCATGTTGTTTCCCTACCCCCTACTTTTCCTTGTGGCCACGGAACGTGCGGGTGGGGGCGAACTCGCCCAGCTTGTGCCCGACCATGGACTCGGTGACGTACACGGGCACGTGCTTGCGGCCGTCGTGAACGGCGATCGTGTGACCGACCATCTCGGGGAAGATGGTCGAGGAGCGCGACCAGGTCTTGATGACCTCCTTGGTGCCGGCCTCGTTCTGAGCGGCGACACGCGCGAGGAGGCGAGTCTCCACGAACGGGCCCTTCTTGAGACTTCTGCTCATGCTTTCTATCTCCTACTACTCGTGTTGCGACTACTTGGACTTGCGGCGACGGATGATCAGGCGGTTGGAGGCCTTCTTCGGGTCGCGCGTCTTGTAACCCTTCGTCGGCTTGCCCCAGGGCGTCACGGACGGACGGCCGGAGGTGTGGTTCTTGCCCTCGCCGCCGCCGTGCGGGTGGTCGACCGGGTTCATGACGGTACCACGGACGGTCGGGCGGACGCCGGCCCAGCGGCTGCGGCCGGCCTTGCCGACGACGATGTTGGAGTGCTCGGCGTTGCCGACCTCACCGATCGTGGCGCGGCAGGTGAGCAGGACGCGGCGAAGCTCGGAGGAGGGCATGCGCAGGACGGCATAGCCGTTGTCCTTGCCCATGAGCTGGACGGAAGTGCCGGCGGCGCGGGCCATAGCGGCGCCCTTGCCAGGCTGGAACTCCACGGCGTGCACGAGGGTGCCGACGGGGATCTCGGAGAGCGGCATGCAGTTGCCGGGCTTGATGTCCACGTCCTTGGTGCCGGACAGGACGGTGTCGCCCACGTGCAGGCCCTCGGGGCACAGGATGTAGGCCTTGGCGCCGTCAGCGTAGTGGAGCAGCGCGATGCGGGCGGAGCGGTTGGGGTCGTACTCGATCGTGGCGACCTTGGCCGGCACGTCGTCCTTGACGCGCTTGAAGTCGATCTTGCGGTACTGACGCTTGTGGCCGCCGCCCTGGTGACGGGTGGTGATGCGACCGTTGTTGTTGCGGCCCGCCTTCTTGGGCAGGGGCTCGAGAAGCGACTTCTCGGGCGTGCTGCGGGTGATCTCGGCGAAGTCCGAGACCGTCTGGAAGCGACGGCCCGCGCTCGTGGGCTTGAGGTGCTTGACTGCCATTGACTCTTTCCCTTCTTCTTCCGTTGGCCGACCGCTCAGGGATTGGCGGCCGACACCGGATTACCACGGTTCCGCGCGTATCCATCGCGCGGGGCACAAAAGCCCGGCCCCCTTGGGGGCTCGGGCGGGGTGCTGACCTACTCGGCGGCCTGCTGGCTGCCGAAGATCTCGATCGTCTCGCCGGCGGCGAGGGTCACGACGGCCTTCTTCCAGGAGCGCGTGGTGCCGGGGGTCTGATAGCGGACGCGCTTCTTCTTGCCGGAGACGTTCATGGTGTTGACCTTCACCACGTGGACGCCGAAGAGCTTCTCGATGGCGGCGGCAATCTCCTCCTTGGGAGCGGCCTTGGCCACCTCGAAGGTGTACTTGCCCTGCTCCATGAGGTCAAAGGAACGCTCGGAGACGATCGGGCGGATGATCACGTCGTAGGCGGAGTTCATTATGCGAGCACCTCCTCGAACTGCTTCGCGATGTCGGCGGTCATGACGAGGGCGCCGTTGTCGATGAGGTTGCGGGTCGTGGCCTCGGACATGCCGATGACGTTGACCTGCTGGAGGTTGCGGAACGAGAGGTAGGTGTTGACGTCATCGTCGGAGACGACGACGGTCACGCGCTTGCCCTCGATGCCGAGGCTGGCGAGAAGGGCCTTGGCCTGCTTCGTGGACGGCTTCTCGAAGGAGAGGGCGTCGACGAGGACGAGCTCGCTGTCGGCGACCTTACCGGAGAGCACGGAGCGCATGGCGAGCTTGACCATCTTGCTGTTGATGCGCTTGTTGTGGGTGCGCGGGGTGGGGCCGAAGACGACGCCGCCGCCGGTCCACTGCGCGGCGCGCGTGGAGCCCTGGCGGGCACGGCCGGTGCCCTTCTGGCGGTAGGGCTTGGCGCCGCCGCCGGAGACCTCGTGACGGTTCTTCACGGAGTGGGTGCCCTGGCGGGCGCAGCTGTCCTGGCACACCACGACCTGGTGGATGACGGGGATGTTCGGCTCGATGCCGAAGACGCCGTCGGCGAGCTCGGCCTCAGCGACCTGGGCCCCCTCGGCGTTCTTGATTGCGTACTTGGACATTCTGTCCTCCTTGTTAGCCTAAGAGATTTCCTGGCACTTAGGCCATGCGGACCTGGACGAGAGCGTTCTTGCCGCCGGGGACAGCGCCCTTGACGAGCATGAGGTTCTGCTCGGCGTCAACGCGGACGAGCTTGAGGTTCTTGACCGTCACGCGCTCGTCGCCCATGTGGCCGTACATGTGCAGGCCCTTGCGGACGCGCGCGGGGTAGGCGCACTGGCCGATGGAGCCCGGGCGGCGCTGGTTGCGGGAGCCGTGGGTCATGGGGCCGCGCGAGAAGTTCCAGCGCTTGATGGTGCCCTGGAAGCCCTTGCCCTTGGAGGTGCCGATGACGTCGACGGCCTTGACCTCGGCGAAGTCAGCGACGGTGACGACGTCGCCGGTCTTGTGCTCCTCGCCGTTCTCGACGCGGACCTCGCGCAGGTAGCGCATCGGCTCGACGCCGGCGGCCTTGAAGTGGCCGGCCATGGGCTTGTTGACGTGCTTGGCGGAGATGTCTCCGAAGCCGATCTGGACGGCGTCGTAGCCGTCGGTCGCCTTCGTCTTGACCTGCGAGACAGTGCAGGGGCCAGCCTGGATGACGGTGACGGGCACGACGTTGTCGTTCTCGTCCCAGATCTGCGTCATCCCAAGCTTGCGGCCAAGGATCGTGCTGACCATGCTCTTTCCTAACCTTCGGTGGTCATGGGACCTGTGGGGCACCCTTTGCCCCTCCCCAGCGGACCACGTCCTGTATCTGCCGCACCCCGGTTCGAGGCACACCTCTCCCCATTAGCGCAGCCTGTCTAGTCTACACGGGCATACACGAATTCACAATGTCTCCGCAAAAGTTTTGTGGGCTCTGAGCTGGGGCTTGAGTTCCCGCGCTGCCGGGCGTATCCACCCGTGAACGGCGTGCGGCCGTGCAAAGGGGACCGTGCAAAGGGGACAGGCACTTTCGCACGGTGAACCCGTGCGAAAGTGCCTGTCCCCTTTGCACGCCTTGCACGGCCGCGCGCCTCGTATGGCTAGAGGGACTGATTCACGATGCGATCGCAGAAGAACTGCCCGGAAGGGCGGTCGAACTCGTAGACGAGCACGCAGCAGTTCCCGAGCGCCACGTCCTGGGGACAGCGAGCAAGGTGTTCCCACGCCTTCTTAAACTGGAGCGTCGCCGAGCCGTGGCAGACCGCGAGCGCCGTCTCGACGCCCGGGGCGCTCACGACCTCGGTCATCGCCGCAACGATGCGACGGCGCAGCGCGACGCTCCCCTCCCCGCCGAAGGGCACGAGCGCCTCGCCGGGATCCCACAGCTCCGCGGGCACGTCGGAGGCGGGGCCGCCCTCGAAGGGGCCGTAGCTCCGCTCCATCAGGGCGTCCAGGGGCTCGACGGGAGGAAGGTCCTTCTCGCCTCGCGCCATGAGCTCCTCGCGGACCACCTCGAGCGTGGACACGGCACGCCCGAGCGGCGACGTGCACATGCGGTCGAAGCGCACCCCCTGACCCGCGATCCAGCGAGCCGCCGCATGCGCCTGCTCGACGCCGAGCGGCGTGAGCGGGGAGTCGCAGTGCCCCTGGACCCGATGCTGCAGGTTGTATTCGGTCTGGCCGTGCCGGAGGATGTAGAGCGTCGGCATCCTGCCCCCTTTCGCCGGGCATATGATACCCCGCAAAGCGACGTGCACGTTCTTTTTCGCATGACGATTCGATTGTCGGTGATTTCTGCGGGGCCCGTTTGGCACACATGATAAAGGCGGTGCTTTTACCTGCGCTTTTCCGGTCAGCATACCTGAGCTACAGAAGGGTCACGTCAAAAATCACCGACAATCGTCGCCTGGGGCTCGGGGCGCGTCGTGCCCCGTCAATCACCGCTCGAGCGCCGCCGTTATCCCGGCGAGGAGCTCGTCATAGGTCTCATATGCGGGGAGGTCGGGATTGGCCTCCTGGATGGCGGGGGTGCTGCGGAAGAGGAAGCCCGCCTTGCTCGCACGAATCATGGCGAGGTCGTTGAAGGAGTCGCCCGCGGCAATGGTCTCGTATCCGCAGGACTGAAGCGCACGGACGGTCGTGAGCTTGGAGTTCTCGCAACGCATGCGGTGACGGAGGATCTCTCCCTCCGGGGAGACCACGAGCGAGTTGCAGAGCAGCGTGGGCCAGCCGAGCTTGGCCATGAGCGGCTTGGCAAACTCCTCGAACGTGTCGGAGAGAATCACGACCTGCGTACGCTCGCGCAGGGCGTCGAGAAACTCACGCGCCCCGGGCAGGGGGTCGATGCGCGAGATGACGTCCTGGATCTGCGGCAGCCCCAGCCCGTGCTCGTGCAGCGTCTTGATGCGGAAGGCCATGAGCCTGTCGTAGTCGGGCTCATCGCGCGTGGTGCGTCGCAGCTCGGGGATGCCCGACTCCTCCGCAAACGCGATCCAGATCTCAGGTACGAGCACGCCCTCAAGGTCAAGGCAAACGATGTTCATGGCGAGTCCCCTCTCAGAGCAACCGTCCTTCTCGCCATAGTAGCTTCCCCACATTACAGGTTGGCAACAGCATGGGACTACGCTACCGCCGGCTCAGTATGTCCGTAACGCAGGGCGCCCCGGTCTTCCGAAGAGAAGTTCCTCGAAGAGCACTTCTCGTAGGAAGACCGGGGGCGCCCCCGACGTGCGTTACCGCTTAGAGCTTAATCTCGATGTCGACGCCGGCCGGGAGGTCGAGACGCATGAGCGAGTCAACCGTGGACGGCGAGGGGTCGAGGATGTCGATGAGGCGCTTGTGGGTGCGCATCTCGAACTGCTCGCGGGAGTCCTTGTCCTTGTGCGGCGAGCGGATGACCGTGTAGAGGTTGCGCTCGGTGGGCAGGGGGATGGGGCCGGACACGCGGGCACCGGTCTTCTGGGCGGTGTCGACGATGAGCTTCGCGGACTGATCAACGACCTCGTGGTCGTAGCCCTTGAGGCGAATCCTGATCTTCTGGCTTGACACTGTGGTACCTCCAATGAGCTAGGGCTCGGTGGTCGTTAACTAGGAAGCGTTGCCGCCGTTCTTGGCGACGATCTCGTCACGGACGGCCTTCGGCACGGGCTCGTACGAGTCGAACTGCATGGTGTAGCTCGCGCGACCCTGCGTCTGGGAGCGAAGGTCCGTGGCGTAGCCGAACATCTCGCCCAGGGGCACCTTGGCGCGGATGACCTTGGTGTCGCGACGATCCTCCATGCCCTCGATCTTGCCGCGGCGGGAGGAGAGGTTGCCCATGACGTCGCCCATGTACTGCTCGGGCGTCTCGACCTCGACCTGCTCGACGGGCTCGAGAAGGACGGGGTTGGACTTCTTCAGGGCCTCCTTGATGGCCATGGAGCCGGCGATCTTGAAGGCCGCCTCGGAGGAGTCGACCTCGTGGTAGGAGCCGTCGACGAGCTTGACCTTGATGTCGACGACCGGGTAGCCGGCGATGACGCCGCTCTCGAGCGCCTCCTGGATGCCCTTGTCGACGGAGGGGATGTACTCCTTCGGGATGACGCCACCGACGATGGCGTTCTCGAACTCGTAGCCCTTGCCCGGCTCGTTGGGCTCCATGTCGATGACGGCGTGGCCGTACTGGCCGCGACCGCCGGACTGGCGGACGAACTTGCCCTCGACGTGCGTGACGGCCTTGCCGGCGGTCTCGCGGTAGGCGACCTGCGGCTTGCCGACGTTGCAGTCGACCTTGAACTCACGGCGCAGGCGGTCGACGATGATCTCCAGGTGCAGCTCGCCCATGCCGGAGATGATGGTCTGGCCGGTCTCGTGGTCGGTGTGGACCTGGAAGGTCGGGTCCTCCTCGGCGAGCTTGGCCAGGCCAACGGACATCTTGTCCTGCTCGGCCTTGGTCTTGGGCTCCACGGCAACGGAGATGACCGGCGTCGCGAACTCGATGGACTCGAGGATGACGGGGTGCTTCTCGTCGCAGAGGGTCTCACCGGTGGTGGTGTTCTTGAGGCCGACGCAGGCGACGATGTCGCCGGCGGAGCACTCGTCACGGTCGACGCGCTCGTTGGCGTTCATCTCGAGGATGCGGCCGAGGCGCTCGCGGTTGTCCTTGACCGAGTTGTAGACGTAAGAGCCCGCCTCCGCCTGACCAGAGTACACGCGGATGTAGGTGAGCTTGCCGACGTACGGGTCGGTCATGATCTTGAAGGCGAGGGCCGCGAAGGGCTCCTTCGGGTCGGCGTGACGGACCTCGGGCTCGCCCTTGAGGTTGGTGCCGTCGATCTCGGCGACGTCAAGCGGGCTCGGGAGGTAGTCCACGACGGCGTCGAGGAGCTCCTGGATGCCCTTGTTCTTGTAGGCGGAGCCCACGAAGACGAGGTTGAGCTCGCCGGCGATGACGCCCTTGCGGAGAGCCGCCTTGAGGTCGTCGACGGGGATCTCCTGCTCCTCGAGCACGGCCTCCATGATCTCGTCGGAGAAGTTGGAGGCGGCGTCGAGCAGCTCCTCGCGCTTCTCCTGCGCGAGGTCCATGAACTCGTCGGGGATGGCGTCCATGGGCTCGGGGTAGATCATGCCCTTGGCGTCCTCCTTGAAGTCCCACGCGGTCATGGTGACCAGGTCGACGAGACCCCAGAAGTTGTTCTCGGCACCCATCGGGATCTGGGCCGCCACGGCGTTGGCGTGCAGGCGGTCCTTCATGGTGTCGATGGCGTGGAAGAAGTCGGCGCCGATGCGGTCATACTTGTTGATGAACGCGATGCGGGGGACGCCGTACGTGGTGGCCTGACGCCAGACGGTCTCGGACTGCGGCTGGACGCCGGCGACGGCGTCGAAGACTGCAACGGCACCGTCGAGGACGCGCAGGCAGCGCTCGACCTCGGACGTGAAGTCAACGTGGCCCGGGGTGTCGATGATCTGGATGACGTGGTCCTTCCAGAAGCACGTGGTGGCCGCGGAGGTGATGGTCACGCCGCGCTCCTGCTCCTGGACCATCCAGTCCATGGTGGCGGCGCCGTCGTGAACCTCGCCGATCTTGTGGGTCTTGCCCGTGTAGTAGAGGATGCGCTCCGTCGTGGTGGTCTTGCCGGCATCGATGTGGGCCATGATGCCGATGTTGCGGAGGTCCTCGAGCTTGTACTTAACCTTTGCCATAAGTAGCTCCCTCGGATCGGCTTAGAAGCGGTAGTGAGAGAACGCGCGGTTGGCCTCGGCCATCTTGAAGAGGTCCTCGCGCTTCTTGACAGAGGCGCCGACGCCGTTGGAGGCGTCGAGGATCTCGTTGGCGAGACGCTCGGCCATGGTCTTCTCCTTGCGGGCGCGGGAGAAGTTGACCATCCAGCGGATGGCGAGGGTGGTGGCGCGGCGGGAGTTGACCTCCATGGGCACCTGGTAGGTGGCGCCGCCGACGCGCTTGGGCTTGACCTCGAGGGTCGGGCGGATGTTGTCCATGGCCTTCTTGAAGACGGAGAGGGCGTCCTCGCCGGACTTCTCGGCGACGATGTCAAAGGCACCGTAGACGATGCGCTCGGCGGTGGCCTTCTTGCCGTCGAGAAGGACCTTGTTGATGAGCTGGGTCACGAGACGGTTGTTGTACACGGCGTCCGGCTGGACCTCGCGACGGTGGTTCTTGGATGCACGACGCGGCATGTTATATCTCCTCGGTTCTGATGACGATTGTGCGGCTGTTCACTACTTCGGGCGCTTGGTGCCGTAGCGGGAGCGCGCCTTCTGGCGGTTCTGCACGGCGGCGCAGTCGTAGGCGCCACGGATGATCTTGTAGCGGACACCGGGGAGGTCACGCACACGGCCGCCGCGGATGAGGACGATCGAGTGCTCCTGGAGGTTGTGGCCCTCGCCGGGGATGTAGGCGGTGACCTCGATGCCGTTCACGAGGCGCACACGGGCGACCTTACGAAGGGCGGAGTTCGGCTTCTTGGGGGTGGTGGTGAAGACGCGGGTGCAGACGCCACGCTTCTGGGGGTTGTGCTGCAGGGCGGCGTTCTTGGACTTGGCCTTGACGCTCATGCGGCCCTTGCGGACCAGCTGGTTGATAGTAGGCAAAGCTCTCTCCTTCTATACTATCGACGTGCCGTTTTTCTCGTATTCAAGGGCCGAGCAGCACCTCTGCCCCGGATTGACGCGACGATGAACATTACGCGCATGACCAGCTGTTGTCAAAACGCCACGGTCCCGGGCGTATCCATTCTTCACCGTACGTTCACGCGCAGGCGAGAAGAACGGCAGGGGCCGGCACGCGCCGAGGGGCGGGGCGGATGCCACCGCACTCGATGCGCGCACTCACGAGTGCGGGCCTCCGCCGCACTCGATGCCCGCACTCAACGACAAATGCCGAGAAGAACCACGCACTCGATGGTCCTTCTCGGCACTTTTGCCTGCACTTGATGCCCGCACTCATGAGTGCGGGCGCGCCCTCCGCGCTGAGAAGCGCGCCCGCCGGCCCTGAGGACGCCTACGCCCAGGAGAGCCCCACGGCGCCGACGCCGAGATGCTTGGCGAGCACCGGGCCGCCGTCCTTCACGCGCACGTGCGCCTCGGGGAAGCGGGAGCGCGCGGCGAGAAACACCTCGCGCGCCTCGACGCCACGCGGCCCGAAGTGCGACACCACGAGCTCACGGCTTCCCTCTGGCACGCGGCGCACCATCGCGGCCGCCATGCCGCGCGCGCCGCGCCCGTCGCCGTACTTCTCGATTCCGCCCTCCTGGAGGGCCATGACGGGATAGCGGTTGAGCTTGGTGGCCACGGCGCGGCGGATGGCGCCGAGCCTGCCGCTTCTGAAGAGCGCCCCCATGTCGGGCACGCTGAAGACGATGCGGGTGCCGCGCCGGGCCTCGGCAAGGCCGGCCACGACCTCGGCAAGCGAGCTGCCGGCGGCCGCGAGCGCGTGCGCGCGGCGGACGAGGAACTCGAGCGCGCCCGCGGTGTTCCAGGAGTCGAGGACGGCCACGCGCTCGCCGCTCGGGTCGACCGCGGCGGCGGCCTCCTCGGCGCTGCGGAACGTGCCGGAAAGGCGGGACGAGATGGTGACGCAGAGGACGTCGTCGCCCGCGGCGAGGCGCTCGCGGAAGACGCGCTCGAAGGCAGACGGGTGGACGGCCTCGGTCTCGACGCGGGAGCCGGCCGAGATGAGCGAGCCGTAGTCGCCGTTCTCCCCGACGGGCGCCTCCGAGTAGCGGACGCCGTCGACCGAGTAGGTCATGGGGAGCACGATGACGCCCAGCTCATCGGCCTCAACACGCGTCAGGCCGCAGGTGGAGTCGGTTACGAGCGCGAGCATATCCTATCCCCTCCCATCGCGCGGAACTTGTCGTAGCGAAGGCCCACGAGCTGGTCGGCGTCGAGCTGGCCCAGCTCGTCAAGGGCAAGCTCCACCTCGCGCACGAGGTCGTGGGCGATCTCGGTGTGCGTGAGCCCGATGTCGTTGACCACGCCGTCCACGAGGCCGAGCTCGGTGAGGTCCTCGGCGGTGATGTGCAGCGCCGCGGCGGCATCGTCGGCGCGCTTCGGGTCCTTCCAGAGAATCGAGGCGCAGCCCTCGGGGCTCACGACCGAGTACGCGGCGCTCCTCAGCATGAGCACGCGATCGGCGACGGCGAGCGCGAGCGCCCCACCCGATCCTCCCTCGCCCACCACGACGCTCACCACGGGCGTGCGAAGGCCGCTCATGGCAACGAGGTTGGTGGCGATGGCCTCGCCCTGGCCGCGCTCCTCGGCGCCGATGCCGCAGTAGGCCCCGGAGGTGTCGACGAGGCAGACCACGGGCCGGCCGAACTTCTCTGCCTGGCGCATGAGGCGCAGCGCCTTGCGGTAGCCCTCGGGGTGCGCCATGCCGAAGTTGCGGCGCACGCGCTCCTTGGTTGAGTTGCCGCGCTCGATGGCGATGACGGTCATCACGCGGCCTCCCTTCCAGCCGATGCCCGCCACGATGGCGGCGTCGTCGGCGAAGAGGCGGTCGCCGTGAAGCTCGACGAAGCCGTCGAGGCCACGCTCCAGGAGCTCGAGCGCCGTCGCGCGGTCGGCGGAGCGGGTGAGCTTGACGATGTCGTAGGCGCAGGTCGGCTCCTCCACGCGCTTGGGGCGCGCGCCGCGCTTGCCGCGGGGCTCCTCGCGGGAGAGCGTGTGCGGGGCCCCGGCCGCGGGGGCCTCGCCCTCGTGCAGGGCAAGGAGCTCGGTCAGGGTGGCCACCATGTCCTTGCGCTCCACGATGAGGTCGCAGAAGCCGTGCTCGAGCAGGAACTCGGAGCGCTGGAAGCCCGCGGGCAGGCGCTTGTGGGTGGTCTGCTCGATCACGCGCGGGCCGGCAAAGGCCACAAGCGCGCCCGGCTCGGCGAGGATGACGTCGCCCTCCATGGCAAAGCTCGCGGTGACGCCGCCGGTGGTCGGGTCGGTGAGCACGGTCAGGTAGAGCAGACCCGCCTCGCCGTGACGGCGCACGGCCGCCGAGACCTTGGCCATCTGCATGAGCGAGGTCGTGCCCTCCTGCATGCGGGCGCCGCCGGAGACGGTGAAGCCCACGACGGGCAGCCCGAGCTCGGTGGCACGCTCGAAGGTGCGACAGATCTTCTCGCCCACCACCGAGCCCATCGAGCCCATCATGAACTCGGCGTTCATGAAGAAGACCGCGCACTCGTGGCCGCCGATCTCGGCGCGCCCGCACACGACGGCGTCGGCCTCGTGGGACTTCTCGCGCGCGTCCGCGAGCTTCTCGGCATAGCCGGGGAACTCGAGGAAGTCCGTGGCGGCGAGGTCGCGGTCCCATTCCTGGAAGCTCCCGGCGTCCACGGTCATGCGCATCCGCTTGCGGCCGGAGACGCGCAGGTGGCGCCCGCAGCGCGGGCACACGTCAAGGTTCTGGGCGAGCTTGTCCTGATCGATCACGCGCCGGCAGCCCGGGCACTTGACGAGGATGTGGCGCTCGGGGAACTCCGCCGACACCTCGGTCATCGGCCCCTCGAGGGCGTTGATGCTCTTCTCTCGCTTACTCATAGAGATGCTCCATCAGGTTGGTGTGGTAGTTCCCCGAGACGAACTCGGGGTTGGCGAGAATGTCGAGGTGCAGCTCGCTGTTCTCGGCCACGCCGTCGACCACGAGCTCGCCGAGGGCGGAGCGCATCTTGCGGATGGCCTCCTCGCGGGTTGACGAGCAGACGATGAGCTTGCCGAGGAGCGAGTCGTAGTACGGCGGGACCACGGCCCCCACGTAGAGCGCGGAGTCAAAGCGGACCTGCGGGCCGCCGGGGACGTGCAGCATCGTGACGTCGCCGCAGGACGGGAGGAACTCCGGCGTCTCGGCGTTGATGCGGCACTCGATGGCGTGCCCCTGAATGGAGATGTCATCCTGCGAGAAGGGCAGCTCGGCCCCCGCCGCCACGCGCAGCTGCCACTTGACGAGGTCGACGCCGCTCACGAACTCCGTGACCGGGTGCTCGACCTGCAGGCGCGTGTTCATCTCCATGAAGTAGAAGTTGCCGTCGTCGGCGAAGAGGAACTCGATCGTGCCCACGCCCACGTAGCCCACGGCGCGCGTGAGGTCGCGGGCGGCCTTGTGCATGCGCTCGCGGACGCCCGGGTGGGCGTCCAGGCACGGCGCCGGGCTCTCCTCCACGAGCTTCTGGTTGCGGCGCTGGACGGAGCACTCGCGCTCGCCGAGGGAGACCACGTTGCCGTGGGCGTCGGCGAGGACCTGGACCTCGACGTGGTGGGCCGGGGAGACGAACTTCTCCATGTAGCACTCGCCGTCGCCGAAGGCCGCCTCGGCCTCGGCATGGGCCTCGGTGAAGGCCTTGCCGGCGTCGGCTGGCTCCTCGACCTTGCGGATGCCGCGGCCGCCGCCGCCCGAGCGCGCCTTGATGAGCACGGGGCAGCCGATGCGCTCCGCCTCGCGGACCGCCTCGTCCGCGTCCTTGAGCAGGTCGCAGCCCGGAACGATGGGCACGTCCGCCTCGCGGGCGGTGCGGCGCGCGTTGTCCTTGTCGCCCATGCGGTCGATGACGTCCGGGTCGGGGCCGATGAACACGAGGCCGCACTTCTGGCACTCGCGCGCGAAGTGCGAGTTCTCCGAGAAGAACCCGTAGCCGGGGTGGATGGCCTTGGCGCCCGACTGCAGGGCGACCGTGAGGATGGCGTCCTCGTTGAGGTAGCTGTCCGCCGGGCGCGGCCCGCCGATGCAATAGGCCTCGTCGGCAAGGGCGACGTGCAGCGCCTCGGCATCGGCCGTGGAGTACACGGCAACGGTCTTGACGCCCATCTCCTTGCAGGCGCGAATCACGCGGACCGCGATCTCGCCGCGGTTCGCAATGAGGATCTTGTCGAACATCGTCGCCTCCTGGCGCACCGTGCAAAGGGGACAGTCACTTTTGCACGCCGCTCTCTTCGAATGCCCAGCACCGTGCAAAAGTGACTGTCCCCTTTGCACGGAAGAGCCTCCGTCACATCAGCGCGAAGGACATCTCCGCCTGGCAGCAGAGCTCGCCGTTCACGCGGGCCTCGCCCGTGGCAAAGCGGAAGGGCCCGCGGCTCCTGGTGATGCGGCACGTGAGCTCCACCGTGTCACCAGGACGCACGGGATGCTTGAAGCGAACCTTGTCGAGGCTCGTATACATGGGCGTGGCGCCCTTGGCGGCAAGGTCGTCGGCGAGAAGAACGCAGCAGTTCTGCGCGAGCATCTCGCACTGGATCACGCCCGGGACGATGGGGTTGCCCGGGAAGTGGCCCTGGACGAAGAACTCGTCACCGGTGATGGTGATCTTGCCGTGGGCCTCGCCGTCGACGACCTCCGCCTCGTCGAGCAGGAGCATCGGCTCGCGATGGGGCAGCAGGTCCTTGAGCTCTTCCTTGTTCATCTTCTCAGCTCCCAACGTGGAAACGTGACCGTGCAAAAGTGACTGTCCCTTTTCCACCTAGTAGATCTTCATGAGGCAGCAGCCGTACTCGACGAGGTCGCCGTCCTTCACGCAGATGTCGACGATCTCGCCGTCGGCCTCGGCGGTGACCTCGTTCATGACCTTCATGGCCTCGATGACGCAGAGGGTCTCGCCCTTCTTGACCTTGGAGCCCACGTGCACGAAGGGCTCGGCCCCAGGCGAGGGTGCCGCGTAGAAGACGCCGACCATCGGCGCGCGCACGGCCGTGGCGTGGGACATGTCCATGGGGGCGTCGTCCGCCGGCGCGGGCGCAGGGGCCGCGGGGGCGGCAGGGGCCGGAGCCGCGGGCGCCGGGGCGGGCGCGGCGGGCGCGGCCGGGGCGGGCGCGACGGCGCCGCACTCGAGCTCGACCGCCGAGCCGTCAGGCTCCTCGACGCGCACGCGCGAGAGGCCGTGGTCCCTCATGATGTCGGCAATCTGGGAGATCTTCGCAGAGTCCATCGTTAGCTCCTCTCCACGGCGCGCAGCGCCAGCGCGGCGTTGTGGCCGCCAAATCCGAGGTTGGTGGAGAGGGCCCAGGTGAGCTCGCACTCCACGGCCTCGTTGGGCGTGTAGTCGAGGTCGCACGCCGGGTCGGGCGTGTGATAGTTGATCGTGGGCGGGACGACCCCGTTCTCGAGGGCGAGGGCGCAGGCCATGGCCTCGACGGCACCGGTGGCCCCGATCATGTGGCCGGTCATGGACTTGGTCGAGGAGACGTGCGCGGCGCGCGCGGCCTCCTCGCCGAGGGCCTGCTTGAAGCCGAGGGTCTCGGAGGCGTCGTTGAGCTTGGTGGAGGTGCCGTGGGCGTTGATGTAGAGGCCCTCCTCGGGCTTCACGCCGCCCTCCTCCACGGCGAGCCTGATGGCACGCGTGATGCCGGCCGCCTCCGGGTCGGGAGAGGTGATGTGGTAGGCGTCGTCGGTGTTGCCGTAGCCCACGACCTCAGCGTAGATGTGGGCACCGCGCGCGACGGCGTGCTCCCACTCCTCGAGGACGAGCACGCAGGCGCCCTCGCCCATGACGAAGCCGTTGCGGTCGGCGTCGAACGGGCGGCACGCGGTCGCGGGGTCCGGGTTGGTGGTGAGGGCGCGGCAGCTCGTGAAGCCGGCGATGGACTCGGGCATGATCGCGGCCTCGGCGCCGCCGGCGAGAATGGCGTCGGCGTAGCCGTGCTTGATCGCGCGGAAGGCCTCGCCCACGGCGTGGGCGGAGGTGGCGCAGGCGGTCACGACGGGCAGGGTGGGGCCAAGGGCCTTGTGGCGGATGGCGATGTTGCCGGTCGCCATGTTGGCGATCATCATCGTGATCATGAACGGGGAGGCGCGGCGCGGGCCGCGCTCGGCGATGGTGTGGACGTTGTCGGCGAAGGCGTTGATGCCGCCCGTGCCGGAGCCCACGTAGACGCCCAGGCGCTCGCGGTCGATCGAGCCCTCGGCGTCGAGGCCGGAGTCGGCCATGGCCTCGTCGGAGGCGACGAGCGCGTACTGGGAATAGAGGTCCAGGTGCGCCGCCTCCTGCTTGCCCAGGAGCTCGGCGCCGTCGAAGTCCTTGACCTCGGCGGCGACCTTGACCTTGAACGCCTCGGTGTCGAAGTGGGTGATGGGGCCGATGCCGCAGCGACCGGCGACCATGCCCTCCCACGTCTCCTTGGCCGTGTTTCCGAGCGGCGTAACGGCGCCGATACCGGTGATTGCTACCCTGTGCTCCATCTCAACTCCCAACGCGTGCAAAAGGGACAGTCACTTTTGCACGTCTGTCGTGCGGGCGTGCAAAAGTGACTGTCCCTTTTGCACGCGTGCCAGTTACATCGCCATGCCGCCGTCGACGCGGATGACCTCGCCGGTCACGTAGGACGCAGCGTCGCTCACCAGGAAGCGGGTGACTGCGGCGATCTCGTCCGCAGTGGCCAGGCGCCCGAGGGGAATCTGCTTCTCGTAGCTCTCGACGACGCCCTCGGAGAGGACCGCCGTCATGTCCGTCTCCACGAAGCCGGGCGCGATGGCGTTCACCGTCACGCCGCGCGGAGCGAGCTCGCGCGCCACGGACTTGGTGAGGCCGATCAGGCCCGCCTTGGACGCCGCGTAGTTGGCCTGGCCGGCGTTGCCCATGAGGCCCACGACGGACGCCATGTTCACGATGCGGCCGCCGCGCTGGCGCATGAAGGCGCGCGTGAGGGCGCGCGTGGTGTGGAAGGCGCCCTTGAGATTGACGTCGATCACGCGGGAGAAGTCCTCGTCGCTCATGCGCACGAGCAGGCCGTCACGGGTGACGCCCGCGTTGTTGACGAGGGCCCAGACGCTCCCGAAGTCGGCGAGGACCGCGTCGACGGTGGCCTTCACGGCCTCCGCGTCCGAGACGTCGCAGCGATAGGCGCGCGCCGTGGCGCCGGCCTCCTCGCAGGCGGCGACGGCCTCGGCGGCCGCGGCCTCGTTGCCCGCGTAGACGAGCGCGAGGTCAAAGCCGTCCGCGGCGAGCCCCTCGGCGACGGCGCGGCCGATGCCGCGGGAGGCGCCGGTCACGAGGGCCACGCGACGGGAGGCGTCGCGCTCGATGGTCCCGGTCTTCTCGGCCATGGCTACTCCCCCTTCTCGGAAAGCGCGGCGAGAACCGCCTCGAGCTGCTCGACGGTCTCGCACGGCAGCGCCGTGACGCCCTCGAGCGTGCGGGAGACGAGGCCCGTGAGGGTCTTGCCGGGACCGACCTCGATAAAGGTGTCGACGCCGTCGGCGGCCATGCTCTGCAGGGTGCGGACCCACTGGACGGGGTTGGCCACCTGGCTGGAGAGCAGCTCGACGCGCTCGGCCTCGTCAGCCGGGTAGGCCTCGCCCGTGCGGTTGGCCAGCACGGGAACGGACGGACGGGCCGGGGCATGGCCGTCCGCGAGGTACGCGGCGAGGCCCTTCTCGGCATCCGCCATGAACGGGCTGTGGAAGGCGCCCGAGACGGCGACCTTCATCGCGCGGCCCTTGGCCTCCTTGACGAGAAGATCGAGCTTCTCGCAGGCCTCCGGCGTCCCCGCGACGACGGTCTGGAGCGGGCTGTTGTAGTTCACGGGCCAGGCGTCGCCCGCCTCGGCCGCGAGGCGCTCGACGGTCTCCGCGTCGAGCTTCACGACGGCGCGCATGGCGCCGGGGTGGGTCTCTGCGGCGTCGGCCATGAGCTCGGCGCGGTGGCACACGAGCTCGAAGCCCTGCTCGTCGGTGTAGGCGCCGGCAAAGGTGAGCGCGGCGACCTCGCCGAGCGAGAAGCCCGCCACCACGTCCGGCGTCACGCCGCGCCCGGCGAGCGCGCGGGCGCACGCGAGGTCGGCGGCAAAGACGCAGGGCTGCGTGTTGATGGTCTGCGCCAGCTCCTCCTTGGTGCCGGAGAGGCACTGCTCGGTGGTGCCGGGGCGCACCGCGTCCGCCACGTCGAAGACGGCCTTGGCCGCGGGCTCGGACTCGATGAGGTCGGCGCACATGCCGGGGTGCTGGGCGCCCTGGCCGGCGAAGAGGAAGGCTACTTTACCCATTGCATCGCTCCTGCCAGGACCTTCTCGGCCCCGTTCACGAGGTCGTCGACGATCTCGAGCGCGCTCTGGCGCTCCTTCACCATGCCGGCGATCTGGCCGCAGAGGAAGCTGCCGTTCTCGTAGTCGCCCTCCTTGGCGGCCTTGCGGAGTGCCCCGGTGCCAAAGGCGTTGAGCTCCTCCTCGGGCGCGCCCGAGGACTCCATCTGGGCGTACTTGTTGGAGAACGGGTTCTTGAGGGCGCGGACCGGGTGGCCGGTCGAGCGGCCGGTGGCGCGCGTGGCGATGTCGTTGGCCTTGAGGACCATGTCCTTGTACTTGTCGGACACGGTGCACTCCTCCGCCACGAGGAAGCGCGTCCCCACCTGGACCCCAACGGCGCCGAGCATGAGGGCGGCGGCGACCCCGCGCCCGTCGGCGATGCCGCCGGCGGCGATGACGGGGATCTTCACGGCATCCACGACCTGCGGCACGAGGGCCATCGTGGTGGTCTCGCCGATGTGGCCGCCGGACTCGGTGCCCTCGGCCACCACGGCCACGGCGCCGGCGCGCTGGACGAGCTTGGCCATGGCAACGGAGGCCACCACGGGGATGACCTTGATGCCGGCCGCGTTCCAGGCCTTCATGTACTTGGTGGGGTTGCCGGCGCCGGTGACGACCACGGGCACGTGCTCGTCGATGACGACCTGGGCGACCTCGTCGGCGAACGGGCTCATGAGCATGACGTTCACGCCGAAGGGCTTGTCGGTCTTCTCGCGCAGCTCGTGGATCTGGTCGCGCAGCCAGTCGGCGTTGGCGTTCATGGCGGCGATGATGCCGAGGCCGCCGGCCTCGGAGACCGCGGCGGCGAGGGAGGCGTCGGCGATCCAGGCCATGCCGCCCTGGAAGACGGGCTTCTCGATGCCGAGAAGGTCACAGATGGGGGTGCGCAGCATGGCTAGTTCTCCAGGAGGGCGTCGACCATCTCGACGAACTCGCCGATGGTGGTGGGGTTGGACTCGGCGTCGATCTCGATGCCGAACTCGTCCTCGCAGGCCATAACGGCCTCGACGGTGGCCAGGCTGTCCAGGCCGACCTCGGCGAGCGTGGTCTCGGCGGTGAGCTCGACGTCATCGAGGCCGCCCTGCTCGCGGACGATCGCGCAGACGCGGTCGAAGGTGCTCTGATCTGCCATGGTGTTCTCCTTTGTTCCGTGCGCCCGGTCGGGCGCGCCAATGGACGAATATGTGCGACCTACTCCCAGCGGAGCAGGCAGGCACCCGTATCGAGGCCGGCCCCAAAGCCCACGAGGGCGACGAGCTGTCCGGCCTTGAGCTGGCCGGAGCGGACGAGCCGGTCGAGGGCGAGCGGCACGCACGCGCTCGAGATGTTGCCGGTCTCCGCAAGCGAGCGCACGACCTTCTCGTCATCGAGGCCCAGGCGGGCGACGGCTGACGACAGGATGCGCTCGTTGGCCTGATGGAAGACGAAGTGGTCGATGTCCTCGACGGCCACGCCCGCCTCGCGCGCGAGCTCGGTCACCGAGGTGCAGATGGCGTTCACGCCGAACTTGAAGACGCGGCGCCCCTCCATGGAGAGGGTGTTGGCGGGATGCTCGGTCGCGTCGTAGGGCGAGCTGCCCCCGATGCCGGGCACGTGGAGGATCTCCACGGACGGCTCCGTCTCGAGCCGCATGGCGAGCGGGTTCTGGCCGCCCGCGGACAGAACCGCCGCGGCGGCCCCGTCACCGAAGAGGACGCACGTGGCGCGGTCCTCCCAGTCCACGAGGCGGCTCATCTTCTCCGCCGCAACGACGAGCACGCGCTCCGCGCGGCCGCGCGCGAAGTAGCCGTCCGCGACGTCGAGGGCAAAGACGAAGCCCGCGCAGGCCGCCGACACGTCGAAGGCCGGGCAGGTCGCGCCGAGGCGCTCGGCGATGGCGCAGGCCTCGGCGGGGATGAGGTGGTCGCCGCTCGTGGTGGAGCAGATGATGAGGTCAAGCTGGTCGGGCGTGACGCCGGCCGCCTCGAGGGCGCCGCGGCTCGCCTCGCACGCGAGGTCGTCGAGCGACTCGGAGGTGCAGATGCGGCGGCTCCTGATGCCGGTCCGGGGGAAGATCCACTCGTCAGAGGTATCCAGGAACTCCGAGAGGTCGTCGTTGGTGACGGAGCGCGCCGGAAGCGCCGAGCCCGTTCCCAGAATGCGGAATCCCATCTTCTCGCCTCCTGCCTCGCTCTGTTGTTAACGCGTCAACATCTCTTTGGTAGGCTAGCAATATAGACGATGACGCTGCGTCGTCATTCCCCCACCCCGCTATTTTGCCACGATACCTCCACACGCGTGTGTACCATTTGAGCACCTGCCGCAAACGGGGGAAACGACCGGGAGAGCGTATGGAAAACGAAACCGAGATTCGCGTGGTCGACGAGGTTGGCTCCACGAACGACGAGGCGCTTTCCCTTGGCCGGGCCGGCGCGGCGCACGGGTCCGCAATCGCCGCGCGACGCCAGATTGCGGGGCGCGGGCGGCGCGGGCACGCGTGGGAGTCGCCCGAGGGCAACCTCTACCTCTCCGTCGTGCTGCGGCCCGCCGTAAGCCCCGCACGCCTCCCCGGCCTTGCCGCCGCCTGCGGGCTGGGCGTGACGGACGTCCTGCGTGGCACGCAGCTCAAGTGGCCCAACGACGTCCTCGCTCGCGGGCGCAAGCTGGCCGGGATCCTCGTCGAGACCGCGCGCGATGACGCCGGGCGGACGTTCGCCGTCTGCGGCGTGGGCGTCAACGTGGGACGGGCGCCGCGTGACCTGCCCGCGATCTCCTTGGCCGAGCTGGGGGGCGCGCCGTCCTTCTCGGCCCTCGCCGAGGCGCTGCGGGGCGAGGTCGTCCGACGGGTCGACGCATGGGCCGCCGCACCCGGCGACCGGCCGCTCGACGGGATTCGCGAGGACTACCTCGCCCGCCTCGCCTGGCTCGGCAACGAGGTCCGCGTGCTCGCGGGCGACGGAGAGGCCGCGCTCTCATGCGGCACGTTCGAGACCGTCGACCCCTGGGGACGCGCCGTCGTGGACGGCACCGCGTATGCGGCCGAGCTCTCCTCCCTGCGCCCGCTCGCCTAGCGCGTCCACCTCCGCCTGTCCGCGCGCTGCCGATTTGGGGGTCATGGCAATTCTCGCGCGCGGGGCGTTGCGCTGATGGGGGTCATGGCAGTGATTGGGCTGCCATGACCCCCTTCCGTGCAACAGGGCGAGAAGAACGCCCAGTTGACGCCCCGCGCCGATTGCCACGACCCCCATCCGCGCAACGCCCCGGCTCCAGCCGCTGCCACAACCCCGAAACCCGCAACGCCCCAAGCGGAGCCCCAGCCCCGCACGTTGCGGTCGGCGACCTTCGGCCCACACGACACGGGGCGGCCCGGTTCTTCTCGCCCGGCGACTTCTGCGCGCAGCGCAGTGAGCCGGAGAGAAGAACCGGGCCGCCCCCTCAGGTGCGATGGGACGAGCGCCTACTCCTCGGTCTCCTGGCGGACCACCTGGGAGAGGAGGTCGTCGAGGGAGCCAAGGTCCTCGTTGATGATGCCCGAGTCGCTGGACGGGGCCTCCGAGCCGCCGATCAGCTCGTCGTCATCGAAGTGGTGCGTCGAGGGCGCGGCGGTGCCGAGCATGATGTCGGCGTCCGCGTCCGGCGAGAAGACCATGTTGAGGAGCTGGGAGAGGTCCTCGCTGTCAGCCTCGGAGTCATCGGGCTCCAGGATGTAGAGCAGGCCGCGGGCCTCGAGGCCGTCGCGGAGCTCCTCGATCGCCTTGGCGCCGATGCCGTCGATGCGCAGCAGGTCGTCCTCGGTCTTGCCGATGAGGTCGCCCACGGTCTCGATGCCCACCTCGCTGAACTTGTTGGTCCAGCGCTGCGAGACGCCGAGGTCGTCGAAGAGGTAGAGCTTGGCGTCCTCGCTGGAGAGCGTGCGGCCGTTCTTGGAGTACACGCCGCCGAAGCCGTAGTCGTCGCCGACCCAGTCGAGCTGCTTGGGCAGCTGCTCCTCGATGTCCTTGAGCTCGTCGGGCGCCCACTCCGGCAGGCTCTTGGCGAGCGGCGAGGTGGGACCGTCGATCTTGGTGCCGTGGTAGGTGAGCTCCACGTTGTTGTAGGCGGAGAGGCCGGTGCCGGCGGGGATCTGCTTGCCCACGATGACGTTGGACTTGAGGTCGAGCAGGTGGTCGATGTCGCCCTCGATGGCGGCCTCGGTGAGGACGCCGGCGGTGCGGATGAACGACGCGCTCGAGAGCCAGGAGTCGATGCTCGAGGCGACCTTGAGCGTACCGAGGATGACGGGCTCGGCCTCGGGCGGGGTGCCACCGGCCAGCGTCACGTTGCGCACGGTGTCGGCGAACACGTAGCGGTCAACGTACTGGCCGAGCAGGTACTGGGAGTCGCCCGGGTTGGTCACCTGGACGCGGCGCAGCATCTGGCGAGCAATGACCTCGATGTGCTTGTCGTTGAGGTCGACGCCCTGGGAGGTGTAGACGTCCTTGACCGACTCGACGAAGGTGTGCATCGTCGACTCGATGTCCGTCAGGCGGCGCAGCTTGCGGAAGTTGACGAAGCCGCGGGTGATCTGGTCGCCGGCGCGGACCACGACGCCGTCCTCGACGTCCGGCATGAAGCGCACGGACGCGGGCACGCGCCACTCCTCGATGATGCGGCTCGGGTCCTCCGTGTCGACGATGCGCAGGAGGTACTCGGTCTGCTCGGGGGTGATGCGCAGGGTGCCGGAGACGGGCGCGAGGTCGGCCTCGCGGCCGAGGATCTTCTCGTTGACGTTGCCGACGACGTCGAACATGCGGGCGACCGTGGGAAGGCCCTGCGTAATGTCGTCAGCGCCCGCGACGCCGCCGGAGTGAATGGTGCGCATCGTGAGCTGGGTGCCCGGCTCGCCGATGGACTGGGCGGCGATGACGCCGACCGCGGTGCCGATGTTGACCGGGCGACGGGTGGAGAGGTCCCAGCCGTAGCACTTCTGGCAGACGCCGTACTTGGACTTGCAGGTGAGCAGCGCACGAAGCTCAACGCGCTTGAGGCCGTGCTCGACGAGCATCTCAAGGTCGGCCTTGGACTCGATGTAGCCGTCCTTGGCGATGAGCACCTCGCCGGTGGCGGGGTCGACGATGTCATTGAGCGCGCAGCGGCCCACGAGGTCGGTGTCCACGGAGGTCTGGCCTGGCTTGATCAGCGGGTAGGTGACGCCCTCGTCGGTGCCGCAGTCCTCCTCGCGGACGATGACGTCCTGGGCCACGTCGACGAGACGACGGGTCAGGTAGCCGGAGTCGGAGGTGTGCGACGCGGTGTCGACGAGGCCCTTGCGGGCGCCGTAGGTGGAGATGAAGTACTCGAGTGGCTCGAGGCCCTCGCGGAAGTTGGCCTTGATCGGCAGGTCGATCGTGTCACCGGACATGTCCGCCATGAGGCCGCGCATGCCGGCGAGCTGACGCAGCTGCGTCTTGGAGCCACGGGCGCCGGAGTCGGCCATCATGTAGATGGGGTTGTCCTCGGCGAAGCCCGCGAGCATCTCGGTGGCGAGGAGGTCGGTGCACTCGGTCCACGCGTTGACGACCTCGGTGTGACGCTCCACCTCGGAGAGGAAGCCGTCCTCGTAGTACTCGTTGATCTCGTCGACGCGGCCCTGCGCCTCCTCGAGGAGCTGGGGCTTGTCGGCCGGGATCGTGGCGTCCCACACGGAGACGGTGAGGCCCGCGAGCGTGGCGTAGTGGAAGCCGGTCTCCTTGATGGCGTCGAGGATCGGCTCGACATCGGCCGTGGTGTAGCGGTCGCAGCAGTCGTTGACCAGCGCGCCGATGTCGCTCTTCACCATCTTGTAGTTGATGAAGGGGTAGTCGGCCGGCAGGCACTGACGGTTGAAGATGATGCGGCCCGGCGTGGTCTCGAAGCGCGCGGTGTGCTCGGTGACGTCGAAGTCCTCGTACTGGCCCTTGGCGGTGAGCACGCGGAAGATCTTGCGGTCGCCCTCGACGACGTTGGCGTCGGCGGCGGAGACGCGCACGATGACCGGCTCCTGGATGCCCAGGCCGCGCTTCATGTCGATGGCGAGAAGGGCGTCGTCGAAGTCGGCGAAGACCTGGGTCTCGTCGTTCTTCTCGCCCGTCTCGGTGGTGAGGTAGTAGGCGCCGAAGACCATGTCCTGGGACGGCACGGTCAGCACCTTGCCGGAGGCCGGCGAGCGCAGGTTGTTGGAGGACAGCATGAGGACGCGGGCCTCGGTCTGCGCCTGCGTGGAGAGCGGCACGTGCACGGACATCTGGTCGCCGTCGAAGTCGGCGTTGAAGGGGGCGCACACGAGCGGGTGCAGGTGGATGGCCTTGCCCTCAACGAGAACCGGCTCGAAGGCCTGGATGGAGAGGCGGTGCAGCGTAGGGGCGCGGTTGAGCAGGACCAGGCGATCCTGGACGACCTCCTCGAGCACGTCCCAGACGGCCGGCAGCTGGCGGTCGATCGCGCGCTTGGCGCCCTTGATGTTCTCCACCTTGCCGAGCTCGACGAGGCGGCGCATCACGAACGGCTTGAAGAGCTCGAGGGCCATCTGCGTGGGCAGGCCGCACTGGTGCAGCTTCAGCTTGGGGTCGACGACGATGACCGAGCGGCCGGAGTAGTCGACGCGCTTGCCGAGCAGGTTCTGGCGGAAGCGGCCCTGCTTGCCCTTGAGGGCCTCGGCGAGCGACTTCAGCGGACGCCCGCCGCGCCCGGTGACGGGGCGGCCGCGACGGCCGTTGTCGAAGAGCGCGTCCACGGACTCCTGGAGCATGCGCTTCTCGTTGTTGACGATGATCGCCGGGGCGTCGAGGTCGAGCAGGCGCTTCAGGCGGTTGTTGCGGTTGATCACGCGACGGTAGAGGTCGTTCAGGTCAGACGCCGCGAAGCGGCCGCCGTCGAGCTGCACCATCGGGCGCAGGTCGGGCGGGATGACCGGGATGACGTCGAGGATCATGTTGGCCGGGTCGTTGCCGCCCTTGAGGAAGGCGTCGACGATCTCCAGGCGCTTGATGGCCTTCTCGCGCTTCTGCTTCTGGGCGTCCTCGGAGGCGATGATCTGGCGCAGGGTCTGGGCCTCGGACTCGAGGTCGATGCCGCGCAGCAGCTCGCGCACGGCCTCGGCGCCCATGCCGCCCTTGAAGTAGATGCCGTAGTAGCGCTTGAGCTCGGAGAAGAGGCTCTCGTCGGAGATGAGCTCGCGCTCCTCGAGCTGCATGAACTTCTCGTAGGCGTCGCGGCGGAGCGCCTTCTCCTCCTCGTACTCCTCCTCGAGGTCGGCGATGCCGGCGCGGATCTCGTCGGCCGAGAGCGGCTCGATGTCGCTGAACTCGTCGTCGGAGGCCTCGCCCTGCTCCTTCAGGCGCTCGATCTGCTCGTCGCGCTCGGCGTCGAGCTCCTCGAGGTCGGCGGCCAGCTCCTCCTTGAGGTCGTCGGCGTCGGCCTCGCGGGCCTCGGTGTCGACGTTGGTGATGATGTAGCTGGCGAAGTACAGGACCTTCTCGAGGTCCTTGCTCTTGATGTCGAGCAGGCGCGCGAGCGGGAAGCTCGTGGGGCTCTTGAAGTACCAGATGTGGCTCACGGGGGCCGCGAGCTCGATGTGGCCCATGCGCTCGCGGCGCACCTTGGCCGTGGTCACCTCAACGCCGCAGCGCTCGCAGACGATGCCGCGGAAGCGGATGCCCTTGTACTTGCCGCAGGCGCACTCCCAGTCCTTGGTGGGGCCGAAGATCTTCTCGCAGAACAGGCCGTCCTTCTCGGGCTTGAGGGTGCGGTAGTTGATGGTCTCGGGCTTCTTGACCTCGCCCTGCGACCAGCTGCGGATGCGGTCGGCAGAGGCAAGGGAGATCTTGATGGCGTCGAAGTCGGTGGTGTCGAAGTCTGCCACAGTCGCTACTCCTTATCGCTCTTCACGTCGCCAGCGAGAACGGCGTCGGCGTTGTCGAGGTCATCGTCCGAGCCGATGAGGTCATCGGCGGGCGCCATGTCGGCGAAGACGTCCACGGCGCTCTCGGCAGCGGCCTCCTCCTGCTCCTGGGCGGCGCGGTCGGCGCGCTTCTTGTAGGAGATGGGCTCGATGTCGAGGGCCAGGGAGCGGATCTCCTTGACGAGGACCTTGAAGGACTCCGGGATGCCGGCGGACGGCACGTTCTCGCCCTTGACGATGGACTCGTAGGTCTTGACGCGGCCGTTGGTGTCGTCGGACTTGACGGTGAGGATCTCCTGGAGGACGTTGGCCGCGCCGTAGGCGTAGAGGGCCCACACCTCCATCTCGCCGAAGCGCTGGCCGCCGAACTGGGCCTTGCCGCCGAGCGGCTGCTGGGTGACGAGGCTGTAGGGGCCGGTCGAGCGCGCGTGGATCTTGTCGTCGACCATGTGGCCGAGCTTCAGGATGTAGCTCGTGCCCACGGTGATCGGGCTCGCGAAGGGCTCGCCGGTGCGGCCGTCGTAGAGGGTGGTCTTGCCGAGCTCGTTCAGCTGCGGGACGAACTCCTCGCGCATGTGCTCGCCGTAGTCCATGCGGGCCTTGTTCATGAGGTTGATGTTCGTGCGGCGCAGGAGCTCCGCGACCTCCTCGTCGGTGGCGCCGTCGAAGACGGGCGTGGCCACGTTGATCGGGCCGGGCACGTAGCGCTCGGAGTTCTCCGACTCGTCATCCCAGCCGTGGGCGGCGCCCCAGCCGAGGTGGCACTCGAGGAGCTGGCCGACGTTCATACGGGACGGGACGCCCAGCGGGTCGAGAAGGACGTCGACGGGCGTGCCGTCGGCCATGTAGGGCATGTCCTCCACGGGCAGGACGTTGCAGACGACGCCCTTGTTGCCGTGGCGGCCGGCGATCTTGTCGCCCTGCTGGATCTTGCGGCGCTGCGCGACGAAGACGCGGACGAGCTCGTTGACGCCCGGCGGGAGGTCGTCGCCGGCCTCGCGGCTGAAGCGGACCACGTCCACGACGCGGCCGTAGGCGCCGTGCGGCATCTTGAGGGAGGTGTCGCGCACGTCGTGGGCCTTGGCGCCGAAGATGGCGCGGAGCAGGCGCTCCTCGGCCGTGAGGGCCGTCTCGCCCTTGGGCGTGACCTTGCCCACGAGGATGTCGCCAGGGCCGACCTCGGCGCCGATGCGGATGATGCCGTCATCGTCGAGGTTGGCGAGCATGTCCTCGGAGAGGTTGGGGATCTCGCGGGTGATCTCCTCGGGGCCGAGCTTGGTGTCGCGGGCGTCGATCTCGTGGCGGGAGATGCTCACCGAGGTGAGGAGGTCCTCCTGCACGACGCGCTCGGAGACGATGATGCCGTCCTCGTAGTTGAAGCCCTCCCACGGCATGTAGGCCACGGTGAGGTTGGCGCCGAGGGCGAGCTCGGAGTGGTCGATCGAGGTGCCGTCGGCGAGCGGCTGGCCCGCCTCGACCTTCTCGCCCGCGTGCACGATCGGGCGGTGGTTGATGCACGTGGACTGGTTGGAGCGCTCGTACTTGGGGAGGTCGTAGCGCTCGGAGCCGTACTCGTCGGAGTAGACGACCACGTGGGCGGCGTCGACCTCGGAGACGGTGCCGGCGTGCGCGGCGCGGATGAGCTCGCCGGAGTCGAGCGCGGCGCGCTCCTCCATGCCGGTGCCGACGAACGGGGCGTGCGCCTTGATCAGGGGCACGGCCTGACGCTGCATGTTGGCGCCCATGAGGGTACGCTTGGCGTCGTCGTGCTCGAGGAACGGGATGAGGTTGGCGGCCACGGAGAGCAGCTGGCGCGGGGAGACGTCCATGTAGTCGACGTCCTCGACGGCGACCTGCGCAGGAGCGCCGAAGGAGCCGTCGAAGTCGCGGGTGCGGGCGATGACGCGCTCGGGGTGCGTCACGTTACCGTGGGAGTCGACCTCCACGAACTCGCCGGTCTTGGGGTCGAACGGCGTGTTGGCGGGGGCGATGTTGTGCACCTCCTCCTCGTCGGCCGTCATCCAGTCGATCTTGTCGGTGACCTTGCCGTCCTCGACGCGACGGTACGGCGACTCGATGAAGCCGTACTCGTTGACGTGGGCGTAGAGGGCGAGCGAGCCGATGAGGCCGATGTTCGGGCCCTCGGGGGTCTCGATCGGGCACATGCGGGAGTAGTGCGAGTTGTGGACGTCGCGGACGGCCGTCGGCACGTTGGTGCGGCGGCTGGAGCCGGACTTGTGGCCGGCGAGGCCGCCCGGGCCGAGCGCCGAGAGGCGGCGCTTGTGGGTGAGGCCGGCCAGCGGGTTGGCCTGGTCCATGAACTGCGAGAGCTGCGAGGAGCCGAAGAACTCCTTGATGGCCGCCACGATCGGGCGGATGTTGATCAGGCTCTGCGGCGTGATATCGTCAACGTCCTGGGACGCCATGCGCTCGCGCACGACGCGCTCCATGCGGCTCATGCCGATGCGGAACTGGTTCTGGACCAGCTCGCCCACGGTGCGGACGCGGCGGTTGCCGAAGTGGTCGATGTCGTCGAGGCGCTTGGTGGTGTCACCGGCGTGGAGGGCCAGCAGATAGCGCAGGGACTCGACGATGTCCTCCTGCGTGAGCACGCGGGCGGAGGACTCGAGGTCGAGGCCGAGCTTCTTGTTGACCTTGTAGCGGCCGACGCGAGCGAGGTCGTAGCGCTGCTCGTTGAAGTAGAGGCCGTCGATGAGCGAGCGGGCGGAGTCCACGGTGGGGGGCTCGCCGGGGCGCTGGCGACGGTAGATCTCGAGCAGGGCGTCCTCGCGGGTGGTGGCGGTGTCGCGCTCGAGCGTGTTGCGCACGACGTCGGAGTCGCCGAGGAGCGAGAGGATCTCGTCGTCCGTCTCGGCGATGCCGAGGGCGCGCAGGAACATCGTCGCGGACTGGCGGCGCTTGCGGTCGATGGAGACCACGAGGTGGCCGCGCTTGTCGACCTCGAACTCGAGCCAGGCGCCGCGGGCGGGGATGAACTGCGCCTTGTGGACGCGCACGCCGTTGTCCATCTCGGAGGCGAAGTACACGCCCGGGGAGCGGACGAGCTGGGAGACCACGACGCGCTCGGTGCCGTTGATCACGAAGGTGCCGCGCTCGGTCATGAGCGGGAAGTCGCCCATGAAGACGAGCTGCTCCTTCATCTCGCCGGTCTCCTTGTTGACGAAGCGCACGTCAACGAAGAGGGGGGCCTGGTAGGAGATGTCCTTCGCGCGGCACTCGGCGATGGTGTGCGCCGGATCGCCGAACTGGTGGTCACCAAAGGTGACCTGCAGGGTGTGCGCGGAGTTCTCGATCGGGGAGAACTCGGCGAAGGACTCGGCAAGCCCCTCCCCCATGAACCGCTCGAAGGACTCCTTCTGAACGGAGATGAGGTTCGGCAGCTCCATCGCCGGGGCGATCTTGCTGAAGGTCTTGCGTCCGGTCGTTCCTTGTGGTTTGGTAAGAGCAGTCTTTGCGGTAGACACCAGGCTTTTCCTCCTTCAAAAAGGGTGGAAGGCGGCAATTGTCGCAACGTAATAAGTTACCGAAACCACCTGGCATGGTCAATGAAAAGTCTTGACTTGGCTACCGTTTTCGAGTAGGTTTTCGCAGATACCCCTTTGAGCTGCATAAACGCGATGACGAGAAGAACCTCGATGTGAAGGTTCGGTGTTTGCCCGCCGCTCGACGTTCTTCTCGCCGTCAGCGGGCCCTCTCGTCGTGCCTGCCGACCGGCCGTGGCCCGCGGCGGCCCGCCCCCATCCTCCCCCGTTGGCAAATCTGGGGTTATGGCAATCTCGCCGCGTTCGGCGTTGCCCAATCCGGGGTCGTGGCAGCAATCGGCCTGCCACGACCCCGGATTGGGCAACATGCCAAGAAGAACTCCCTGTTGGCGCCTCGTCCTGGTTGCCATAAGCCCCAAAACGCCAACGCCGCCGGCCCGGAAATTGCCACAACCCCCAACCGCGCAACGCGTGCGGCGCGCTCACGAGAAAGGGGCCGGACCCGAAGGTCCGACCCCTTGTCTGCGCTGAGCGCGTAACCCGAGTAAGCGAACTTACTTGAGGGTGACGGTGGCGCCGGCCTCCTCGAGCTGCTTCTTGGCGGCCTCGGCGTCCTCCTTCTTGGCGCCCTCGAGAACGGCCTTCGGGGCGCTCTCGACGACCTCCTTGGCCTCCTTGAGGCCGAGGCTGGTCAGGGCACGGACGACCTTGATGACGGCGATCTTGTTGTCGCCGAAGCCCTCGAGCACGACGTCGAAGTTGGTCTTCTCCTCCTCCTCGGCAGCGGCGGCGGCCGGAGCGGCGGCCACGGCGGCGACGGGGGCGGCGGCGGAGACGCCGAAGGTCTCCTCGATGGCCTTGACGAGCTCGGAAGCCTCGAGCAGGGTCATCTCCTTGAGGGCGTCAATGATCTCCTCAGTGGTAAGCTTAGCCATTTCTGTTTCCTTTCGGTCCCGTGCGGCGTGCACGGATTGCTTTTGCGTGTGCGGGGCTGACGCCCCGGGTGCGCGGCGTGATGCCGCAGGTTGCCGCTAGGCGGCCTGCTTCTGCTCGGAGACAGCGTTGACGGAGCGCGCGAGGCCAGCGGGGACCTCCTTGACGCACACGGCGATGTCGCGGGCGAAGCCGCTGATGAGACCAGCGATCTGAGCCATGAGCTGCTCGCGGTTGGGCAGGTCGGCGTAGGCCTTGGCCTCGTCGGCAGTAAGGGCCTTGCCGTCGGTGATGGCGCCGACGAACGCCATCTTCTTGAGCTTCTCGGACTGCTCCTTGATGACCTTGGCGGCATCGACGGGGTCCTTCTCATAGAAGACGTAGGCGCAGGTGCCGGCGAGCGCGTCGTCGATGTTGGGCAGCCCGGCGTTCTCGAGCGCGAGCTTGACGATGTTGTTCTTGTACACCTTCATCTCGGCGCCCGCCTCGCGCAGCGCGCGACGAACCTCCTGGGTCTCCTTGACGGAGAGGCCACGGTAGTCGACGACGAACACGCCCTGGGAGGACTCCAGCGAGTGGGAGACCTTCTCGAGCATCTCGACATTGGACTTGGACGGCATGTAGTACACCTCCTTCTCTCTGCGGTCGGGCATGCCGCCGACGCGGGCGGGCCTTCCGCATGAGAAGACCCCGTTCGGCACAGCCAAAGCGGGGTCCTCGAAGATGCTATCTCTGAGACCACCTCGGCAGGCGGGTTACCCCTTTGAGCCTTGCGGCACCGGCTGTCTTTGGCAGCGGACATGCGATGTTCTTCACACAGGACGGGCGTCCTGCGCGTGACATTCTGTCACGACGCCGGACGCCCGTCAAGCAGACACAGGAACTTCAAACGAGAAGAACTACTCCTCCATGAGGTTGCGGGTCTTGGTGGAGTCGACCTTGATGCCAGGGCCCATCGTGGTGGAGACGACGACGGACTTGACGTACTTGCCCTTGGCGCTGGACGGCTTCACGCGGAGCAGCTCGTTGATGAGCGCGCCGTAGTTCTCGACGAGCTTCTGGGTGTCGAAGGACACCTTGCCCATCGGGACGTGGCAGATGCCGTAGCGGTCGGCGCGGTACTCGACGCGGCCGGCCTTGAGCTCGCCGACCATCTTGGCGACGTCCATGGTGACGGTGCCGAGCTTGGGGTTCGGCATGAGGCCGCGGGGGCCGAGGATCTTGCCGAGGCGGCCGACCTTGCCCATCATGTTGGGCGTGGCGATGGCGGCGTCGAAGTTCAGCTCGCCGGCCTGGACCTGGGCCACGAGATCGTCGGAGCCGATGACGTCGGCGCCGGCGGCCTCGGCCTCGCGGGCCTTCTCGCCCTCGGCGAAGACGGCGACGCGCACGGTCTTGCCGGTGCCGTGGGGCAGCGCGATGGAGCCGCGGACGTTCTGGTCGGCCTTGCGGGTGTCGACGCCGAGGCGGACGTGAACCTCGACGGTCTCGTCGAACTTGGCGGGGGCGAGCTCCTTGGCGAGCTCCATGGCCTCCTTCGGGGAGTAGAGCTTGGTGCTCTCGACCTTCTCCGCGGCGGCCTTGTAGTTCTTTCCGTGCTTAGGCATGTTGCTACCTCCTGTGGTCAACGGGCTTCTTGCCCTCCCACATCGTGCGTGCAAAGGGGACAGTCCCTTTTGCACGGTGAAAGCGTGCAAAAGGGACTGTCCCCTTTGCACGCACGAAACGCTACTCGGCGATGGTGACGCCCATGGAGCGGGCGGTGCCGGCGACGATCTTCTTGGCGGCCTCGATGTCGTTGGCGTTGAGGTCCGGCATCTTGATCTCGGCGATCTTGGTGAGCTGCTCCTGGGTGAGCTGGCCGACCTTGTCGCGCTGGGGCACGCCGGAGCCGCTCTTGAGGCCGAGCTCCTTCTTGATGAGCTGCGCCGCGGGCGGGGTCTTGCAGACGAAGTCGAAGGAGCGATCCTCGTAGACGGTGATCTCGACGGGGATGATGTCACCCTGCTTGTCCTGCGTGGCGGCGTTGAAGGCCTGGCAGAACTGCATGATGTTGACCTGGGCGGCGCCGAGAGCGGGGCCGACGGGAGGCGCGGGGTTGGCCGCACCGGCCGGAATCTGGAGCTTGATGAAGGCAGTGACCTTCTTCTTTGCCATGGTTCTTCTCCTTGAAGACGTGTCGGGTCGTACTATGTGTGCGCCGCGTCCGAGAAGCTATCCTCACCGATACCGGACGGGCGGGAACTCCGCTAGGCGATGACGGAGATCTGGTCGAGCGTGAGCTCGACGGGGGTCTCGCGGCCAAAGATGGTGAGCATGACCTTGACCTTGCCGGACTCGGGCATGACCTCGGAGATCTGGCCGTCGAAGTCGGCGAGCGGGCCGGAGAGCACGTGGACCGCCTGGCCGACCTCGAGGTTGGTGGCGACGCGCTTGGGAACGGCCGCGGTAGTGCCGCGAGAGCCGCCGCGACGCATGATCTTGTCGAACTCGTCGCGACGAAGCGGCGTCGGCTTGCCGTCCAGCCCAACGAACCCGGTCACGCCCGGGGTGTTGCGCACCACGGCCCAGGTGTTGTCATCAACCTCCATGCGGACGAGGACGTAGCTCGGGAAGACCTTGGACTCCTTGGTCTCGCGCTTGCCGCCGTCCTTGATCTCCGTGACCTCCTCGGTCGGGATCTGGATGTCGACGACCTTGTCCTCGAGGCCATAGGTCTCGATGCGGTGCTCAAGGTCAGCCTTGACCTTGTTCTCGTAACCAGAGTAGGTGTGAATCACGTACCAACGCTTAGCCATGCCTACCCCCTGAGACCAGTGAAGCCGATAAGAGCGGCGACGATGCCGGAGTCAACGAGCCAAATGACGATGCCAAAGACGATGAGCATGGCGATGATGGCCACCGAGCAGCTCATGAGCTCGTCGCGAGAGGGCCACACCACGCGGCGCATCTCGGAGCGGACGTCGCCGAGGTAGTTCCGCAGGCGACGGAAGAGGCCGGGCTTCTTGTCCGACTTCTTCTCGTCCTTCTTTGCGGGCTTCTTCTCGGCCTTGACGACCTCCTTGGCCGGCTTCTTGCCGTCGGAGCCGGCAGAACCCTGCGCAGAGGCGGCCTGGGCGGCCTCGACGCGGGCGCGCTCCTCGGCACGGGCCTTGCGGACGCTCCTCTTGTTACGGTCCTTGTTCGCCATCCGTCGACTCCTAGAAACGGGCCTTACATGGAAACCGGCTATCCCCGAAGGGAAAGCCGGTGGTGAAATCTGGCAGGCCAGGAAGGACTCGAACCCTCAACAAACGGTTTTGGAGACCGCCGCTCTACCATTGGAGCTACTGGCCTGTGATGAAAACCCACCTAGTTAGCGGGTCTCCCTGTGAAGCGTGTGCTTCTTGCACCACGGGCAGTACTTCTTGAGCTGCATACGGTCCGGGTTGTTGGACTTGTTCTTGTCCGTGGTGTAGTTGCGGCGCTTGCACTCGGTGCACGCGAGGGTAACTAGAGTACGCATTGATCCTCCTGAAGAGCTTCTCGTTGGAGGGAGTTTCCCTCGAACGCGGTGCGGTGGTAAACACTACCAGTACCGCAGCCATTCTGTCAACCTCGCACGAGGCGAGAAGAACGAATCACAAAACCGTCAAATATCTTGGCGGATTCGAGCGAAAAAAGGACCCGGTACCAGAGGGTACCGGGTCCAAGAGTCTCTTCCTGGGAAGTTACTCGATGATGGTGGAGATACGGCCGTCGCCGACGGTGTGGCCGCCCTCACGGATGGCGAACTTGTCGCCCTGCTCCATGGCGATGGCGTGGATGAGCTCGGCGGTGATGGTCACGTGGTCGCCCGGCATGGCCATCTCGACCTTGGTGCCGTTGGAGTCGGTGAGCTCCTGGATGTCGCCCGTGATGTCCGTGGTGCGGAAGTAGAACTGCGGACGATAGCCGGCGAAGAACGGGGTGTGACGGCCGCCCTCCTCCTTGGTCAGGACGTAGATCTCACCGGTGAACTTCTTGTGCGGGTCAACGGAGCCCGGCTTGCAGATGACCTGGCCGCGCTCGATGTCCTCGCGCTTGATGCCGCGGAGGAGGATGCCGACGTTGTCACCAGCCTCGCAGAAGTCCATGGTCTTGCGGAACATCTCGATGCCGGTGGCAACGGAGGTCTGCTTCTCACGGATGCCGACGATCTCGACGGGGTCGTTGAGCTTGAGCTGGCCACGCTCGACACGACCGGTGGCGACGGTGCCGCGGCCGGAGATGGTCATGACGTCCTCGATGGCCATCAGGAACGGCTTGTCGTTGTCACGCGGCGGGGTCGGGATGTACTCGTCGACGGCGTGCATGAGCTCGATGATGGAGTCGACCCACTTCTGCTCGCCGTTGAGGGCGCCGAGGCCGGAGCCACGGATGATGGGGAGGTCGTCTCCGGGGAAGCCGTACTCGGAGAGGAGGTCACGGGTCTCCATCTCAACGAGGTCGATGAGCTCCTCGTCGTCAACCATGTCGCACTTGTTCAGGAAGACGATGATGTAGGGGACGCCGACCTGACGGGCGAGAAGGATGTGCTCGCGGGTCTGGGCCATGGGGCCGTCGGTGGCGGCGATGACCAGGATTGCGCCGTCCATCTGAGCAGCGCCGGAAATCATGTTCTTGATGTAGTCGGCGTGGCCCGGGCAGTCGACGTGAGCGTAGTGGCGCTCCCAAGTCTCGTACTCGATGTGGGCAACGTTAATGGTGATGCCGCGCTGACGCTCCTCGGGAGCCTTGTCGATGTTCTCGAAGGCGGTGTAGTCGGCCTTGCAGCCCTCGGTCTCAGAGAGGACCTTGGTGATGGCCGCGGTCGTGGTGGTCTTGCCGTGGTCGACGTGACCAATCGTACCGATGTTTACGTGGGGCTTAGAACGATCGAACTTCTCCTTGGCCATTGCCATCCTCCTTTTGGAACCAACCTGTTCGGCCATCCCGTAGTGCTAACGCGTTCTTATGGTAAGCGGCGCCGAAGCGCCGCTAAGAACTCTGGTACCGGTGACTGGACTCGAACCAGTGACATCGCGGGTATGAGCCGCGTGCTCTAACCAACTGAGCTACACCGGCGTGGTGCCGTACGACTGAAAGAGGGAATGGAGCCCGCGACCGGATTTGAACCGGTGACCTCTTCGTTACCAACGAAGTGCTCTACCGACTGAGCTACACGGGCGGATGGTGGGGATGCTTGGACTCGAACCAAGGAACCCAGAGGGAGCGGATTTACAGTCCGCCGCAGTTGCCGCTGTGCCACATCCCCATTCCGTTTTCAGCCACCCACAAGGCGCTTTCTCCCCTGCGAGCGGAAGATAGATTACGCCGGAGAAAAAAACTTGTCAACGTATACCCCGTAGCCGGGCGTCTCTATACTCACGAGTTGCACACATCCGCAGGTCAGAATGGTCCTTCGTGGCGCTTTATACGCAACGAGGCCGCAGCGCATGACGCAACGGCCTCGAATCTTTTCTGGAGCCGGCAGAGGGAGTCGAACCCCCAACCCACGGTTTACAAAACCGTTGCTCTGCCATTGAGCCATGCCGGCGTGTCAGTACATGATAGCGAGTTGGTCGTGCGGCGAGAAGTGCGTTCTTCTCGCCGCCGCCTTTGCGTACCCCGGCCGGCACTCATGAGTGCCGGCCCGGGAGTGCGGGCTGAGGCGACGGCCCAGGGCATCGAGTGCCGGCTCTTTCCTGGCGTTTGGCGAGAAGTGCCGGCCGGCAGAGGGCGTTGTGCCCGCACTTATGAGTGCCGGCTGGAAGTGCGGGCTGGGAGTGCCGGCTGAATGCGCCGGCGGGCCCAGGGAGAAGGGCGCCGGGAGAGCCTCACCCGCGCAGGAGGCGCCAGAGCTTCTCGCGGGCGGCCGGGTCGATGCGGTCCTCCAGGCGCATGTGCTGCGTCTGGCGCTCGGCGTTGGCCTGCTCGTACTCCGCGGTCAGCTGGTTCACGTCAGCAACGAGGACGTCGCTCGAAATTCGCGTCACGGGCACGCCGCCCACCGTCGCGCGGATCGTGCGGTCCGAGGTCACCACGGTCACCGCCCGCGGCAGCAGGCGCTGCTCGGTCACGATCCGCTCTATGACCGCGTCTGCGGACTCGCCGGTACGCGAGAAGACCATGCGCACGCCGGCCTTGGAGAGGTCGGGCCGCTCCGGGGAGACGTTTCCGGCCGCGTCGAACACGATCACCGGCTCGTAGCGCCCCTTGGCATAGGCCGCCACGTCGGCGACGAGCAGGTCGCGGGCCTGCTCGAAGGGGTCGCCCGCAACGGTCTCGTCCATGCGGGCGAGATAGCGAGCCGACTTGAAGATCACGTTGTAGCCGTCCACCACGAGCAGCTCGCGGGAGCCCTCCGGGCTAGGCATCCGCCCCACCCGTCTCGACGCGCCGCAGCCACTCGTAGCAGAGCACGGTCGTGGCCTGGGCGACGTTCAGCGACTCCACGCGGCCGCGCTGCGGAAGACGGCAGGCAAAGTCGCACTTCTCGGCAACCAGGCGCGAGATGCCCTCTCCCTCGGAGCCCATGACCAGGGCCAGGCGACCGCCCACGGGCGCGTGCCAGACGTCCTGCTCGGCATGCTCGGTCGCGGCGCAGGCCCAAAATCCCGCGGCCTGGAGCTCCTCGATGGCACGGGCGAGATTGGGCACCTGCGCGATGGGCAGGTGCATGACGGCGCCGGCGGAGGTCTTGTACGCGCCCACGCCAACGGAGGCGCTCCTCGCCTTGGCCACGACGACGCCCGCCGCGCCCACGACCTCGGCCGTGCGCACGATGGCGCCGAAGTTGCCCTGGTCGGTCACGTGGTCGAGCACCACCACGAGGGCGTCGCCCTCCCCCGCCGCGGAGATCACGTCGGAGAGCTCGGCATACTCAAAGGGGCGCGTGCGCACCACGACGCCCTGGTGCGCGCCGTGGCTCGACAGCGCGTCAAGCCGGCCGCGCGGCACCCGCTCCACGGGGACGCCGGCATCCTCCAGGCGTGCGGCGATCCTCTCGAGCGCCTGGTCGCGCTCGCCGGAGCGCTCCTGCACGAGGGCGCTCCTCAGCGGCATGCCGCACCCGAGCGCCTCCTCGACGGCGCGGCGCCCCTCGATGAGGTCGCCCCTGTCGCGGAGCTGCGGGCCGCGCCGCGCCGCGCCCGGAAACGGGCGAGGCCCGCGGCCCTTCTCGCCCCGCGTGGCCCTGCCCTTGGGCCCACCTGGGCGAGGCGCCTGCGCGCGCCCCTTGCCCTTGCCGCCGCGGACGTCGCGGCCCGGCGTGCGTGACTGGTTCTTTGCCATACGACTCTCCCCTTGCTTTGTTTAGCCAGTATACCGGGCCCACGTCACCCGACGCGACGATACTTCAGCCCCCTGCCCGCGCCAATCGTCTCCACGAGCCCAAGAGCAATCAGACGCTTGAGGATTCCCCGGAGCTTTGAGCGACTAAAACTCACGCTCTTCTCAAGCTCTCCGGTCGCCATGGCCCGCACGGGACTGAGCAGATCGTATACGAGCCTCTGATCGCCCTCCAGTCCGTTATCCTCCTTGACGAAGGGCAAGGTCACCGTTATCGAATTCTCAGCGACAGCAAACGTCGGCTTTGCAACGCTGCCCTCATACGCCTCCTTGATCCTGATGACCCCCGTACCAAAGGCCTCGATGATGCCCAGCCGGTAGAACACGTTGGCAAGGATGGGATTACGCATGATGGAGACCCTGCCGAAGAGGTACTCCTCCTCGGATATGCCCGCTGGAAGCCCGCCCGGAGATGAGACCTCCACGCGGTCGGGGTGCATCGACACGCGAACCCGCGCCGCAACGTCCCACGTCCTGTGAACGACCGCGTTTGCGAGCGCCTCGCGGAACGCCTGGACGGGAACCGTTTCGACCAGCCTGCGATGGACCCCCTCAACCCGTTCGTAGCAATATGCGTCCCTGAAGAGCCCTGCCACGTCATCAAACTCCGCCAGGAGAGACGCGCCTTCATAGGTCGCGCGCTTGAGTATCACGCTGATGTCCTCGCCAAAGCGTGCGACATCGATTCCGGGGAACGCGCTTCGATCGGCGAGAATCGCCGCGGCGTTGTTGTAGGTTCCCGACGGGGAGAGAAGGCTGAGCGTCTTGAGCGTGTCGGAGTTAAAACTCGCAAGACCCAGCTCCTCCTGCATCGCCGCCCCAAGTCGAGCGAACGTAAGATCCTGGTCCTCTGACGGGAGCTGCTCGAAGCTCAGATTGCTGCCGGCAAGGGTGAGGCGCGTCAGTTCCGTACGATCGACCTCGACCGTCGCGCTATCTGCGCGCTTGTAAGCCTTCGCACGATAGAGATAAGGCGTTGCGGCACCCGGCATGACCTTGAGCTCGACCGTCGAGGTGAGCGCGCGTATCGTGAGCTCAAACTCCGGAATGGGCGCGATGGAGTCGTTGATGCGGTTCTCTATGTCGAGACACGCCCGCGTGGGGTCTTGAAGACCAACCGGCGTCCCGTCATCAGCGATGCCGAAGTAGACCGTCCCGCCACCGTAGTTCGCAAACGCAGAAACAGTTTTGAGGAACGAGTTGCTCACGGACGCCTTGAACTCAACGGTTTTCGACTCTCGCATTTCATCCCCCTCTCTCGTTTGCCCACAAAGTGTACGCAGAAAAGTGCGCACAAAATTTTGCGCGCACTTTTCTGCGTAAAAAAACGAGAAAGCCGTATTTGCTCGTACGCTGGCGCCTACTCCTTGCGACGCAGGCGGGCGCCCGCGGCGGTGTCCTCGACCACGAGGCCGAGGGCGGTGATGCCATCGCGGATGGCGTCGGCCACGCCCCAGTTCTTCTCGGCACGTGCCTGCTGGCGCGCGGCGAGAAGGACCTCTGCGGCCTCTGAGGGGGCATCGCCCTCATATCCGGCCTGCTCGCGCGCGAGGTCGACGAGCTCGGCCGGCAGGTCGTCGTTCCCGGCGGTGCGGGGCAGCTCGATGCCCATGACGTCGGCGAGCTCGCAGAGCATGTCGGCGGCGCGCAGCGTCACGGCCGTCGAGGTGTCGTCCGCGGCGTCGGCCAGGTAGGTGTTGGCGTCGGTCACGAGCGAGAAGATCGCGGCGAGGCCGCCCGCGGTGTTGAAGTCGTCGTCCATCTGGCGGCAGAACTCCTCGCGCGCGGCGTCGATGGCGCGGCCGAGCGTGCGGTCGGCATCGTTGAGCTCGCCGTCCTGCGGGGCGCGCTCCGCGGCCCAGCGCAGGTTCTTCACGCAGGTCTGCAGGCGCTCGAGGGTGCCGCACACGCCGTCGAGCCGGTCGAAGGAGAAGTCGAGCGGCGCGCGGTAGTGGGTCTGCAGCATGAGCAGGCGCACGGCGTCGGCGGGGTACTTGTCGAGCACCTCCTTGAGCGTGTAGAAGTTGCCGAGGCTCTTGGACATCTTCTCGCCGTCGACGCGAAGCATGCCCGTGTGCATCCAGGTGTTGGCGAGCGCGGCGTCCCAGGCGCACATGGCCTGGGCGGTCTCGTTCTCGTGGTGCGGGAAGACGAGGTCGGCGCCGCCGCCGTGGATGTCGATCGGGGTGCCCAGATAGCGGTGGATCATCGCGCAGCACTCGGTGTGCCAGCCGGGGCGGCCGTCTCCCCACGGGGAGGGCCAGCTGGGCTCGCCGGGCTTCGCGGCCTTCCAGAGGGCAAAGTCGAAGGGGTCGCGCTTCTCGTCGTTGACCTCCACGCGCTCGCCGGCGCGCATCTGGTCGAGGTCGCGCCCGGAGAGGACGCCGTAGCTGTGGTCGGAGCGCACGGAGAAGTAGACGTCGCCGGACGGCACCGGGTAGGCATGGCCGCGCTCGATGAGAAGCGAGATCATCTCCTGCATGGCCTCGATCTCGCGCGTGGCGCGCGGGCGGATGTCGGGGTCGAGCACGCCGAAGCGGTGCATCTGCTCGATGAAGGCGGCCGAGCACTCCTCGGCGACCTCGGCGGCGGTCTTGCCCTCCTCGTTGGCGCGGTTGATGATCTTGTCGTCCACGTCCGTGAGGTTCTGGGCAAAGGTGACGGCGTAGCCCTTGTACATGAGGTAGCGGCGAATCACGTCGAACGCGAGGAACGTCCGCGCGTTGCCGATGTGGATCTGGTCGTAGACCGTGGGGCCGCAGACGTACATCCGGATCTTGCCCTCCTCGATGGGGGTAAGCTCCTCCTTCTTGTGCGTCTGGCTGTTATAGACGAGCATGCTTGCTCCTTGGCGTCTCGGATACGTTGTCTGACCAGTATAGCGCCGGGACCGGCGCAGGCCGGCCTAGGGCTCCGCGCGCTCGAGAAGGACGACGGCCCAGGCCGCGATCCCCTCCTCGCGTCCCACGAAGCCGAGCCGCTCCGTCGTGGTGGCCTTGACGCCCACCGTCTCGGTGGGAACGCCGAGGGCGGCGGCCATGTTGGCACGCATCTGCTCGCGGTAGGGCGCGAGCTTGGGCGCCTGCGCCGCGATGGTGCAGTCGGCGTCCGCCACGCGCCAGCCGCGGCCGCGGGCGAGTTCGGCCACGCGGCGCATCAGCGCGAGCGAGTCGGCGCCCTCGTAGGCGGGGTCCGTGTCGGGGAAGAGCTTGCCGATGTCGCCCTCGCGCAGCGCGCCGAGCACGGCGTCCATGAGCGCGTGCGCCACGACGTCCGCATCCGAGTGGCCGGCGAGGCCGCGCTCCGCGGGCACGTCGACGCCGCCTAGGATGAGACGGCGCCCCTCCGCGAACGCGTGCACGTCAAAGCCATGTCCTATGCGAAGCATCTTCGTCCTTTCCTGGTTGTGCCCCCGGCGTCTGCGTGCCACGGGCGTCTGTGCCACTGGCGTCAGGTTTATTTGGCACGCGGCCTACGCGTGCCAAATAAACCTGACGCCAGTGGCACGCGGTCTACGCGTGCCAAATAAACCTGACGCCAGTGGCACGCAGACGCCGGGGGCACGCTCATTGCCCTATGAGGCGCTGTCCGAGGGCGGCCTCGGCGAGGGCGAGGTCCTCGGGAACGGTGACCTTGATGTTGTCGCGCGAGCACTCGACCACGCGCACGCGGCCTCCATGGCGCTCGACGAGCGAGGAGTCATCGGTGCCCTGGTACTCGTCGCGGGCGGCCGCCCGGTGCGCCGCAAGCAGGATGCGGCGCCGGAAGACCTGCGGGGTCTGGGCCGCCCAGTAGAACGAACGGTCCGGCGTGGCCACGATGGTGTCCCCCTCCACAAGCTTGAGCGTGTCGACGGAGCGGGAGGCCAGGATGGCGCCGGCGAGCGAGGCGTCCCCGCGCACGGCGGCGACGGCCCGCTCGATCATCTCGACCTCGATCAGCGGGCGCGCCGCGTCGTGCACGGCAACGAACTCCAGCTCGCGGGGCACGGAGCCCAGGCCGGACAGCACAGACGCCTGCCGCGTCGCCCCGGAGGGGGCCAGGGACACGGACTTGGTCAGGGAGAGCCGCGAGAGCACGTCCTTCTCGACCTCCGGGCCGCGCTCGGGGGCGCAGACGACCACGATTCGCGCGACGGAGGGGGCCTGGTCGAAGGCCGCGACGGACCAGCACATGAGCGGGAGGCCGCAGAGGTCCACGAACTGCTTGCCGCGCGGGTCGCCAAAGCGCTCGCCGGTGCCGCCCGCCACGATGACGGCGCAGGTGTCCGCGCCGGCCTCGGGCGCGCCCATGAGGCTCGGCTCCGCGCAGGCGCACGGCGTCGGGGCGTCGGGGCCCATCACTCGCCCTTCCCCCACATGCGGTGCAGGCTGCTGGCGAGGATGTCGGGGTTCTTCACGCCTATCTCGCCGAGGCGCTGCGGGTCGTCGTCGACGGCCTCGAGGATCTCCTGGAGCGAGCCGTACTCGTCGACGATCTTGTCGGCCATGCCGTCCCGGACCACCGGGACGCGCGAGAGCGTGCGCAGCCCGAGCGGCGTCATGATGGAGTCCTCGCCGCGCTCGTCCCCGTAGCCGAGGATCTTGGCCACGAGCTTGGCGGAGCGCAGCTGCGCGTTGACGGTGTCGTGGAGGCGCTTGCGGATGGTTCGCGCGGCCTCCTCGGAGGAGTCGACCGCGTAGTCGCGAATCATGAGCGTGTAGGCCTCGTCCACGCCCGAGAGGTACTCCTCGCGCTGCATCTGGGCAATCTTGCCCTCGTTTCCGAGCTGGACAATGCACTCGTCGAGCTCGGAGCCCGCGGACATGAGCACCTCGAAGAGGTAGAAGATGTCCGTGAGGTCGCCGAGCGTGACGCAGTCGTCGAGCTCGAGGCTCGTGAGGCGCAGCAGGCTCCGGTCGAGCTGCGAGCGCGTGTTCTGCATCGCCACGGTGAGCTGGTTGCCCAGGACGAAGAGGTCGCGCACGCTCTTGATCTGGAAGCCCTTACCGTCCACGTAGACGTTTACGACGGAGCGGCGCGAGGACACCGAGATGACCGTCGCCTTGGTGAGCAGGCTCATCCGCGCGGCGGTGCGGTGGCGCGTGCCGGTCTCGGAGGTGGGCAGCGACGGGTCGGGGTTCAGGTGGTAGTTGGCGCGCAGGATCTTGGTGATGTCGCGGTCGATGACCACGGCACCGTCCATCTTGCAGAGCTCGAAGAGGCGGTTGGCCGTGAACGAGACGTCGAGCTTGAAGCCGTCGTCGCCGGCGGCGAGCACGTTCTCGGTGTCACCGACGCAGATGAGCGCCCCGAGGTGGCCGGCGAGGATCATGTCGAGCGCCACCCTGAGGGGCGTGCCGGGGGCGGTGTTCCTGATGGCGTCCTGCAGGCGCTGCTCGCGCTCCGCGACACCCGTGTTCAGCTGGGATGCGTCCATGGGCGGCCCCTTCATGTGCGCCGACCTCAAACGGGCCGGCCGGTCTTCTCATCCCCCAGTATACGGCCTCGGCGGCAATGGGTCATGAGAGGTCGGAGGTGAGGGGGACGGAGCGGCCACGGCCCCTCCGTCCCCCTGTCGCGCTAGTCGGATGCGAGGAGGCTCCCGCCGCTCGCCCTCGGGGCGGACGGCTCCGGGAGCGAAGCGAGGTCGGGTGACGCCATGTGCTCGCGGCGACGCGGCGCGGGAATCTCGCCGGTCGCGTGCTCGAAGACGAGCCGCCCGTCCTTCTCGTCCACGCGAATGATCTCCCCGCGGTGCCAGATGTTCTGCAGCAGCTCCTCGGAGAGCGGGTCCTCGATGAGCGTCTGGATGGCGCGACGGAGCGGCCGCGCGCCATACACCGGGTCGGCGCCCTCCTTGGCCACGAGGTCGCGCGCCGCGTCCGTGAGCTCGATGGACATGCCCTGCGCGATGAGGCGGTCGCGCAGGTCGGCCACCATGAGCTCCACGATGCCGCGCAGCTGCTCGGGCGTGAGGGACTTGAAGACCACGACCTCGTCCACGCGGTTGAGGAACTCCGGGCGGAAGTGTTTCTTGAGCTCGGACATCACGCGGCTCGTGATCTCCTTGTCGGAGAGGCCGTTCGCGCCCTGCGCGGAGAAGCCCATCGTGGTGGTCTGCGCGATGTCGCGCGCGCCGATGTTGGACGTCATGATGATGACGGTGTTGGAGAAGTCCACGTGACGGCCCTGGCCGTCCGTGAGGCGACCCTCCTCCAGGATCTGGAGAAGGACGTTGAAGACGTCGGGGTGCGCCTTCTCCACCTCGTCGAAGAGCACGACGGAGTAGGGCCGGCGGCGCACGGCCTTGGTGAGCTCGCCGCCCTCGTCGTAGCCCACGTATCCCGGAGGGGCGCCGACGAGCTTGGAGACGGTGTGCTTCTCCATGAACTCCGACATGTCAAAGCTGATGAGCGCTTCCTCGGAGCCGAAGAGGAACTCGGCAAGCGCCTTGGCGAGCTCGGTCTTGCCCACGCCCGAGGGGCCGAGGAAGATGAACGAGCCGCCGGGGCGGCGCGGGTCCTTGAGGGGGCTGCGGCTGCGCCGGATGGCCTTGGCGACCTTGGTCACGGCCTCGTCCTGGCCCACGACGCGCTCGTGGAGCACGTCCTCGCAGCGCAGGAGCTTGGAGGCCTCGGCCTCGGTGAGGCTCGAGACGGGCACGCCGGTCATCGTGGAGACCACGTCGGCGATGTCCTCCTCGTCGACGGTCACCACGTTGGCGGCCAGCTCCTCGCGCCACTTGGCCTCGAGCTCGTCACGGCGGGCCACGAGCGCCTTCTCCTCGTCGCGCAGGCGCGCCGCCTCCTCGAACTCCTGGGCGGCGGCCGCGGCGGACTTCTCGTCGCGCACGCGCGCGAGGTCGGCGTCGGTCTGGGCGATCTCGGGCGGCAGCGCCATCTTGTGGACGCGCGTGCGGGCGCCCGCCTCGTCGAGCACGTCGATGGCCTTGTCGGGAAGGAAGCGGTCCTGCACGTAGCGGCTCGAGAGCGTCACGGCGGCCTCCACGGCGGCGTCCGTGTACCGGACGTGGTGGTGCTTCTCGTAGCGCTCCTTCAGGCCCTCGATGATCTTGATCGTGTCATCGGGGCTCGGCTCGCCGATGTTCACCGGCTGGAAGCGCCGCTCGAAGGCGGAGTCCTTCTCCACGTGCTTGCGGTACTCCTCGGCCGTGGTGGCGCCGATGACCTGGATCTCACCGCGCGAGAGGGGCGGCTTCAGGATGGAGGCGGCGTCGATGGAGCCCTCGGCCGAGCCCGCGCCGATCACGGTATGGATCTCGTCGATGAAGAGGATGTCCTCCTTGGAGTCCTGGAGCTCCCTCACGACCTTCTTCATGCGCTCCTCGAACTCGCCGCGGTACTTGGAGCCGGCGACGAGGCTCGCGAGGTCGAGCGTCCAGATCTGCTTGCCGCGCAGGATGTCCGGCACGTTGCCGCCGGCGATGAGCTGAGCGAGCCCCTCGACGATGGCGGTCTTGCCCACGCCCGGGTCGCCCAGGATGAGCGGGTTGTTCTTCTGGCGGCGCGCGAGGACCTGCATGACGCGCTCGATCTCTCGGTCGCGGCCGATCACCGGGTCAAGGCGGTCATCCGCGGCGAGCTTGGTGAGGTTGCGCCCGTACTGCTCCAGGACCGAGCCCTCCTCGCCCTGCTGCTGCGGGCCGGGCCCGCCGAAGCCGGCCATCCGCACGTCGGCGGTGGCGGGCTGGGCGCCCTCGGAGGACTTCGAGGCGAGCTCGTTCACGGCGTTGCGCACCGCGTCGGCCGAGACGCCCATCTGGCGCAGGGCGTCCATCGCGCGGCCGTTGCCCTCGGACACGATGCCGAGCAGCAGGTGCTCGGTCGAGATGTACGTCTGGCCGTGGGTCATCGTCTCGCGGTACGCCCCCTCGAGCACGCGCTTCGCGCGCGGCGTGAAGGGGATGTGGCCACCCGGCACGGGCTCGGTCTCGCTGGGCGTGAGGTCGCGCACCGTGGAGAGCGTCTCGTCATAGGTGACGTCGAGCTTGGCGAGCGCCTGGGCCGCCACGCCCTCGCCCTCCTTGATGAGGGCCAGGAGCAGGTGCTCGGTGCCCACGTACATCTGTCCGAGGCCGCGCGCCTCCTCCTGCGCGAGGCTCATCACCTTGCGCGCCTTGTCGGTAAACTTCTCAAACATAGGGGGTTCCCTCCCATGGTCGTTTCACGGTTATAGTTTGTACCCACCACGCGCCCAGCGCAAACGCGATAAGCGACGTGACGTTCTTCTCGCCTTTTTTCCGCCCCTCCCTTCGCGAGGCCCCCCTCAGCAGGCCCTCCTCCAGACGACCTCCTCCTCCGGTCGCCCCTCTTCAGCCGGCATCCTCCGGTCGCCCCTCCTCAGCCGGCACTTATAAGTGCCGGCTGAACGCCTGCCACCAGCCGGCACTTCTCGCTAAACCCCGAGAGATTGCCGACACTCCTGTCGACAGCCCGCCAAATCAGCCGACACTCCTTGCCGACACTCATAGGTGTCGGCTACGAGCGGGGCGCAAGGGGCTTTCGTCTCAGGCCCCTGCCCTGAACGCCGGACCACACGGGTTGTGATGGTTTGGCGCATCAACAGAATGTCAAGGCAAAAGCCCCCTATGCCATGCGCGTGGCTCACACCTCGCCCGACCTGCTCTTTTCTCGGCATGTCGACAGGAAAACGCAGAGTTTGGTCAGAGGCCGGCAACCAGATGGAGCGCTTCGCGCAAGTGCCCCCCGCTAGGCTTTCGAGCCCACCGAAGGAAAGGGGGCCTCATGGCGGAGAGCATCTTTCTCGCAGGCACCGACTCGCTCAAGTTCACGCGCATCGCTCGGCGCGACCCAGACCTGCGGCTTGTGCCCGCGCCGGGCGCCGCCCCCATGGTCCGACAAGGCCCGATTGACCTCTCCGCCCTACGCGCCTCCCTCCCCGACGGCCTCGGGGGCATCTCGAGCGCACGCCCACTCGAGCTCACCTTCTTCTCTCGCCGGGACCGGACGGAATCCTCCCTCGTCAGGTCGCGTGCCTTGCTGTCGCATCTGCCGGACGCGGCGTTCTATGAAGTCGTGCACGAGGACGGGCGCGCCTGGGACTACGCGGGCGGCGGCGACCTCCGCATCTTTGTCGAGTCCCCTGCGCTCAGCATGGTGCGGATGCAGCAGGCCCTCGCGACCCTCGTAAGACACGGGGCGCTCACCGACAACGCGAGCCTCTACCGACTCTTAACGTTTCCCATGGAGGCCTGTGGATCCTATGCGCGCGACCCCTTCGACCCGGCGCACGGCGCCTGCGCCTTCGAGCTCGAGCCCATCGCGCACGCCGCCGACCTGCGCGTCTTCCTGGGGGAGGCGACCGGCATCAAGGGCCTTGCCCAAGCCCGGCGAGCCGCCGGCCTCGTTCAGGACGGGTCCGGCTCCCCCGAGGAGACGCTCCTCTCGTTTGCGTTCAAGCTTCCGGGAGAGCTCGGGGGCATAGAGACGCCGCCCTTCCTCGAGAACGCGCCCATCGAGTGGCCGCATGAGGTGCGTGACCTCATCGAGCATCAGCGCATGCGGCCCGACTTTCACTGGCCGGACCAGCTCACCGCATCTGAGTACAACGGCAAGGAGCATATCAGCGAGGCTGCCTTCGAGGAGGATCAGCGCAGAATCCGCGACTACCAGACCTGCGGGATCTCCGTGTTTCCGGCGAGCTATAAGAACGTGAGCACCCTGCCCGCGCTCAACGCCTACCTCGCCCGCGTCGCACACGCACTCGCAGTGCATGAGGGCGCCAGCTACGAGACCAAGGTCAGGGGAATTCTTGCCGACGAGGGATGCGCCCACGCCCGTCGCGTCCTTCTCAGCCAGATGCTGCCGGCGCTTCCCAGCGAGAAGCCCGGGTGGTGACACCGAGCGGTCGGAGCGCAGCCGACACTCATGAGTGCCGGCAAGGAGTGCCGGCCAAAAGGGTGGCCTGTCCGCAGGAGTGCCGGCCCCTTCTTGGCGTTTGTCGAGAAGTGCCGGCTGAAAATGACACGGCAGCCGACACTCATGAGTGTCGGCCGCCGCAGAGCGAAACAACGAGAAGGACGGGCGTCGCGTCGCTACTTGCCAAACGTGTCGCGGTCGGGGGCGATGGCCTTCATCGCATCGATCGTGCGCGAGAAGAGCTCGTCGAGCTCCCAGCCGCAGAGCTCGGCGCCGGCACGGATGACGTCGCGGTTGCAGCCGGCGGCGAAGCGCTTGTCCTTGAACTTCTTCTTGAGCGACTTCACCTCGAAGTCCATGACGGACTTGCTCGGGCGCATGATCACGGCCGCGCCGATGAGGCCCGTGAGCTCGTCCACGGCAAAGAGGACCTTCTCCATGGGAAGCTCGGGCGTGGGCAGGTCGGGGTTGTTGTCGGAGTTGTGCGACTGGATGGCACGCACGAGCTCCTCGGAGGCACCCGCCGCGCGCAGCAGCTCAGCGGCGTAGACCGTGTGGTTGGCCGGGTCGTCGGCGTGCTCCTCCCAGTCGAGGTCGTGAAGGATGCCCACGACCTCCCAGAAGTCGGCGTTCTCGGGGTCCATTTCCTCGGCGAAGACGCGCATCACGCCGCCGACGGTCTGACCGTGCTCGAGGTGGAACTCCTCGTGGTTGTGCTCGGCGAGAAGGGCGAGCGCGGCGTCGCGGTCAATGCCGGCGACGAGCGCCGCAGGGGCCTCCGCCGTAGCGGCCGCGACCTTCTCGCTGTCCTCGGCGATGGCGTCCACGGAGGCGGCGGCGTTGTCCGTCACCACACCCGCGACCTGGGCCTCGATGTCCGCGCGCGTGATGGTCTCCGGCTTCATGGCCGGGAAGAGCAGCACGTCGCGGATCGCGGGCTGGTCGCAGAAGAGCATAATCATGCGGTCGATGCCGTAGCCGATACCGCCCGCCGGGGGCATGCCGTACTCGAGGGCGCGCACGTAGTCGTAGTCGTAGCCCATGGCCTCGTCGTCGCCCATGCCCTTGGCCGCGACCTGCTCGGCAAAGCGGCCGGCCTGGTCCACGGGGTCATTGAGCTCGGAGAAGGCGTTGGCGTACTCGTGGCCGGCGATGACCAGCTCAAAGCGGTCGGTGAGGCGCGGGTCCTCGGCCTTGCGCTTGGAGAGCGGGGAGACCTCCTCCGGGTAGTCGCACACGAAGGTGGGGTTCACGATGGTCTTCTCACCCAGCTCGTCGTAGAGCTCAAAGAGGAGCTTGCCGGCGCCCCAGTTGGGCTGCGGCTCGATGCCGTTTTTCTCGCAGAGCTCGCGCAGGTGCTCGATGGGGGTGTCCATCGTGAGCTCCTCGCCCACGCACTCGGAGGCGATCTCTGAGAGCGGGCGGCTCGCCCAGGTGCCGGACATGTCGATCTGCTGTCCCTGGAAGGTGATGACCTCGTGGCCCTCCTCGCAGCCGCAGACCTCGCGCGCGATGGCCTTGAACAGGCCCTCGGAGAGGCGCTTCATGCCCTCGAGGTCGGAGTAGGCGCAGTAGGCCTCCATCGAGGTGAACTCGGGGTTGTGCGTGAGGTCCATGCCTTCGTTGCGGAACTGGCGGCCGATCTCAAAGACGCGCTCCATGCCGCCCACGATGAGGCGCTTGAGCGGCAGCTCGGTGGCGATGCGCAGGTAGAAGTCGCGGTCGAGCGCGTTGAAGTGCGTCACGAAGGGGCGCGCGTTGGCGCCGCCGAGGATGGCGTGCATCATCGGCGTCTCGACCTCCATGTAGCCCTCGGCCTCCATGTAGCGGCGGATGAGGGAGATGATCTGGCTGCGCTTGCGGAAGACGTCGCGGACCTCGGGGTTCATGATGAGGTCGACGTAGCGCTGGCGGTAGCGGACCTCGCGGTCCGTGAGGCCGTGGAACTTCTCGGGCAGCGGGCGCAGGGACTTGGAGAGCACCGTGAGCTGCGTCGGGGAGACGGAGAGCTGCCCGCGGCGCGTGCGCATGACGGCACCCGTGGCACCCAGGATGTCTCCGAGGTCGAGCTTGCCGAGAAGGTCCCAGCCCTCGTCACCGAGCACGTCGTGGCGGCAGAAGAGCTGGATGGAGCCCGTCACGTCCTCGAGCACGATGAATGCGGCCTTGCCCTGCTTGCGGAGCGCCCGGATGCGGCCGGCGACGCTCACCACGTCCTCGGTGTCCGTGCCGTCCGCGAGGTCGGCGTACTTGGCCTCGAGCTCGGCGGCGTGCGCCGTGACCTCGGAGGCGATGGGATACGGGTTCACGCCCGCGTCGATGAGCGCCTGGCGGCGGGCGCGGCGCATCGCGCGCTCGTCGGTGGCGGCGATGCCCGCGGCGGTGTTCTCTGCCATGTTGTCCCTTTCAGATAGAATCGCCCCGCACCTGCGATACGCAGACACGGGGCGCCACGCTTGCTGCTTGCCGGAGAGGAAGTGCCGACCTAGCGGGAAATCCCCGTGATGACGTACTTCCTCGTCTTGCCGGACGGCGCGACGACCTCGACCTCGTCGCCCTCGCGGTGGCCCACCAGGGCGCTGCCCACGGGGGACTCGTTGGAGATCTTGTGCTCGAGGGAGTTGGTCTCGGTGGTGCCCACGATGGTGAAGGTGGACGTCTTGCCCTTCTCGTCCTTCAGCTCGACGGTGGTGCCGATGGAGACCGTGAGGTCGTGCGCGGGGCCGGCCTCGACGACCGTGGCAACGGAGAGAATCTGGCGAATCTCGTTGATGCGCGCGGCGTTGCGCGCCTCCTCCTCCTTGGCGGCGTCGTACTCGGAGTTCTCGGAGAGGTCACCGAAGCCGCGGGCCTCCTTGATGCGCTCGACGATCTCGTCGTGCTTCTCGCCCTCGCGGTACGCGAGCTCGTCGACGAGCTTCTGGCGACCCTCGGAGGTGAGCTCGATCTTCTTGGTGCTGTCCATGCGCTGCTCCCTACCTGCCGCGTGCCACTAGTTGAGCTTGTTGCCGCACTTGGAGCAGAACCCGGCGTCGGCCGCGTTCTTGGCGCCGCACTTGGAGCAGAACACCGCGTCGTCGGCAGCGGTCTCGGGGGCGTCGGCGTCGTCCTCGTCCTCGATGACCTCGACGGAGTCGTCATGGGACTCGATCGGGCTCTCGTCCTTCTCGTCCTTGCCCTCTTCCATGCCCTCGCGAACGTTCTTGACGGTCTTGCCAAGGGCGCTGCCGATCTTGGGGAGGTTCTTGGGCCCAAAGATGACCAGCACGATGACGAGGATGATGACGATCTCAAGCGGCCCCATGCCAAGAATCATGATGAAGTGTCCTTCCGGTGCGTTGTCTCAGACGGGCCCCAGGCCCAATACAGCATCAGCTAGTATAGCCGACGTTACGCGCTACTCACAATCTCTAAAACGCGAAAAGGGGCCCATGTTGAGAGAGCTCGTCTACGCCCTCCTCATCCTGACCGTCGTCTGCACCGTCGTGCTGGTCGTCCTGCTCTGGGGGCTGCGCCGGCGCGGCGTGAGCGTGCTGCGCACCAAGTTCGGCCTCACCCTCGTCTTTGACTCGCTGACCGAGGACAAGACGCCCGTGCGCCTGCTCAACGTCAACGGCACGTTTCAGTCCGTGAGCTACGTCCCCCACGACCTGCGCTTCGAGCTTGCCTGCGAGTATCACCGCGCGATGGCCGCCATCATCGAGGGGCTCGTCTCCGCCCGCGGGCGGTCGGCCGACCGTCCGCTGCGCGTGATGGTCATGGGAGGCGGCGGCTACTCGCTTCCCAAGTACCTGGCCGCGTACGTGCCGGCCGCATGCGTGGACGTGGTCGAGGTCGACCCCGCCATCACGAAGCTGGCGCGCGAGCGGTTCTTCCTGGACGACTGCCTCGAGGAGACGGGGGCCGAGAAGGACGGGCGCATTCGCCTGGTGAACGATGACGCCTGGGGGTTCCTCCGCGCCGCCGCGGAGCCGTACGACGTGATCGTCAACGACGCGTTCTCGGGCAAGCGCCCGCTCGGGCCGCTCACCACCGACGAGGGCGCGCGGGTGGTGCGCGGACACCTCGCCGAGGGCGGCGTCTACCTCGCGAACGTCCGCTGCGCCTGCGAGGGGCGCGGCGCGCGCACGCTGCGCGAGGTCGAGGAGGCCTTCGGGCGCGAGCTCGCGCACGTGAGCTACGTGCCGGAATGGCCGGGCGAGCCGGAGAAGCCCGGGAACAACGTGGTCGTGGCAAGCGACGCTGAGGTCGCCGTTCCCGAGGGAGCCGTGACGGTGCAGTAGCGGGCTTTTCTCGCCTCCGCGTTCTTCTCGCCCCGTCGCTCTTCTCGCCCTCCCCCAGCGGCCCCATTTGACGTTTGCACGAGCAAACTCAAAACGTGAGAAAAACGACGTGTTGCGTCGGCTTTGTGTCACCTTGGACGAGCGGCAGCTCCGCGCGGCTGAGCGGCGGCATCCCCAACGCGGCGGCAACGGGGCGATATACTGCCTCCTGTATCGCCGTGGGAGGTGGGACCCCTGATCAGACTCTTTGCCAGCGACCTCGATGGGACGCTCTTCAACGCTCTCCACCAGACGGACCGCGCCATCCTCCTGCAGCTGAGGCGCGTGCTTGACGCGGGCCGCCACGTGGCGCTCGCAACCGGGCGCGCCGTGCGCCGCGCCTCCACGCTCGGCTTTGGCGACCTTCCGCTCGAAACCGTCTCCGCAAACGGCGCGCTCATCTGCGACGCGCGCGGGGAGCTGCTGCGCTTCTCGCACTTCGACCCACAGACGCTCGAGGAGCTCCTTTCCGCGTTTCCCGAGGTGTGCTTCAACTGCATCGCCGAGGACGGCACCTATGTCCGAGGCACGCGCGAGAGCTTCCTCGCGGGGCTCCGCCCGTCCCCCGGGCTGCTTGGGAGGCTCGTCGCGCATCGGCTGCGCCGGCGGCCGCCCGCCCCTGACACCCACTTCGACCAGACGGACGCCGACGTGCTGGCGCGCCCGATCTGCAAGGTCAACTTCCGCGTAGCCGACGGGGCGCTTCGCCGCGAGCTGGCCGGCTTCGTGGCCGACCATGCCCGCTCGATCGTGAACGCCTCCTTCGACGGCGACCTCTTCGAGCTCACCGACGCCCGGGTCAACAAGGGCGAGGCCGTGGCCTGGCTCGCGGGGCACCTCGACATCGCCGAGAGCGACGTGGCCGTCTACGGCGACGGCGGCAACGACCTCGCCATGCTCGAGCGCTTCTCGCACGCCTACGCCCCGAAGGGCGCGAGCGAGGCGGCCAAGCTCGCCGCGGGCCACGTGATCGGCAGCTGCGCGCATCACGCCGTCCCCCGTCACATGCTGATGACCTGCCGGCGAGAAGGACGTCTGGGCAGCGCAAGCTGACGGCGAGAAACCCGGTTTGACATCACGTTGCGTCGTTCGGCGATGGTGTGTGGATCGCACTGTCAGCCACAACTAACACGGAGGAAAACATGCACCGCACCAACAGGCGCGCGCACATCTTCGGTGCGCTCGTCGCAATCTGCGCCGCGCTGGCGTTCTCGCTGACGCCGCTGCCCGCGCAGGCCCTGAGCACCAACAGCTTCTACACGGGGACCAGGCCCGGGGGCGGCTCCCGCGTCAACGACGCGCCCCTCACCGCGGCCACCGGCGTCACGTATGCGCTCTACTACACCGACGACTCGGGCCAGGTATCCAACTACGCCAACGTGAGCGACACGGACGTCAATCGCATGGACAAGTCGGTCGCCGACGTCGACCTCGTACACAACCTGCGCGCGGTGCTCGTCGTCACCAACCCGGGGAATGAGGATGTCTCGTTTGACGCGCGCCTCTCGACGCCCTATGCGGACTACGCGGGCGGCGGGACCGAGGACCGCCCGCTGGTAAGGGTCTCCGGAGCCGCGACGTTTGCCTCGACCGTCGCCGGATCCGAGGCGTATGCGAGCCTGGAGGCGGACTCCGGCTCGATGGACCCCGCCCCCTTTGCCGACGCGGCGGGAGCATACGCCGCCACCAACGCCTGGGACGACCTCAAGCGCGTCACCCTGAGCGGCTCCATCCAGCCGGGCGAGACCCTGACCGTGACGCTGCCGCTCGAGCTCACCAACGAGACCCGCGCGGTGCTCTACGGCCACGGCTTTGCCAAGCTCGGCCTCTGGAGCTCCTCCACGCTCGAAGGTCGCAGCAACAACGCGAGCGCCTTCCTGCGCTTTGCCCGGCAGCTCACCGAGGAGGACGCCAACGGCGCCACGGTGGGCCGCTTCCAGGGCGGCGGCAAGTACCTCGGCGTGACGGTGGTCCCCGAGGGCGACCTCCTTGCCGGGACCTTCACGCCAGTCCCCGCCGACGTACAGGCCGCGATCCCCGAGATCTCACTCGAGGACTTCCACTTTGACAACATCAACTACCTTGACCGTCACCGCGCAACCGACGACCCGACCCTGTATTCGGGAAGCGTCTATAGCATTGACCTGCGCCGCATTCGCGATGCCATACACGACCTCGGGTGGTCGGTGGGCACGGGCAACTCGGCCGTGGTCTACCCCGGGCTTCCCGACTGGGTGCTCAACGAGGACGAGAACCTCGACGATGACCTCATGCAGGAGTATCGCTACCGCGCCGCGGCAAAGGACGCCGTCATCCTCAACCCCGACGGCAGCAATGCCACGCTGAGGGGCGTCAACGCTGACGGCATACGAATCGGCAGCATCCACGTAAGGCTGCGCCCCACCATCCAGACGCGTGACCTCGAGCTTGCCGTCGGCGACTCCTGGCAGCCCTCTGACAGCCTCGTGAGCATGTCCGACCATGCCGGCGCCGAGGTGGGCCTCGATGACGCCGAGCACGCGCGGGTCGAGCACGACGTCGACACGTCGCTGCCCGGAACCTACGCGGTCCGGTTCTATCACCACTACGCCGGCAACGCCGCGTCCGGCGGAGACTACGAGACCTCCCGCGCGGCAACGGTCGCGGTGACGGGAACCTACCGCGTTGCGTACGACGCCAACGGCGGCACCGGTGCCCCGGACGCGGAGGAGACTCGCGCCGCCGCAGCGACCCTCGAGACCGCGGTGTCCTCGCAGGAGCCCACGCGCGAGGGGTTTGCGTTCGTCGGCTGGAACACCAAGGCCGACGGGACGGGAACGGCCTACGACGCGGGCGCGCACCTCTCGCTCCCCTACGCCAACCACGACCTCACCCTCTACGCCCAGTGGAAGCCCGTCGAGAAGGACACGGGCGCCAGCGGCCAGCAGGGCGGGAAGGACGGCTCGTCCACCTCGCCGCAGGGCGAGAAGAACGGCGGGCGTGACGGCGGCTCCCCCGAGAAGCCCGGCGCGAAGAAGGCCTCCGGGCGGCGGAAGGCCGGCGTTCCCGAGACCGGTGACGCCACCTCCAACGCGCCCCTCTTCCTCCTCGGCGCGGCGATCCCCCTCGTCGCCGCCGGCTCCGTCATGATCGTTCGCGCGCGGCGCTCCTAGACCGCCGGCAGGGAGGGCCTGCCGGTCCGCCCACCCCGGGCGCGGCCTTCCCGAGCGCTGCCCTCCCTGAGTGCTGCCCTCCCCGAGTGCAACCCCCCGAGTGACGGGTTTCGAACAAACGAGGCCGAAAAAACGGCCCCATCCGTTCGAAATCCGTCACTCTCTTTGTGTCCGATGCCCCCGGGGGCGCGCTGTCCGCAAGCGCGTTCTTCTCGCCCAGGGCGCATGCAAAAGGGCCGCCGGCGCACTGCCGACGGCCCTGCATCTACGTGGTCGGGTTGACTGGATTCGAACCAGCGACCTCTCGGTCCCGAACCGAGCGCTCTACCAAGCTGAGCCACAACCCGTAGCAGGGGAGTATTCTAGCAGACTTTCTCGCGCGAGCCAACCAGTTTTTGTCGCCCACGCGCGCCAGCCCTTCCGACGCGCCTCGGCACAGGCGGCCTCCGCCGCAGCGGCGCTCTCGCAGAGCGCAAACGAGCAGGTGCCTGACCCCGTTATCTGTGCCGCAAGGACGCCCGGCCGCCGGCGAAGCCACGCCTCGACCTCGCCCGCCTCCGAGCACAGGGCGCGCGCCGCGGGCGCAAGGTTGTTGTGAAGGTGAGCGGCAACCGAGGAGACGTCCCCCTCCTCGAGCGCGGAGCAGAGGTCATCGTAGCCACGGGGCTCCGCGCCTGCCCGATCGAACTCCGCGTAGGCGGCAACCGTCGAGCCGCCCTCCGCGCGGGGCATCACCAGCGCAACGGGAACCTCGAGCGCGGGGAAGGTCCGCTCGAGCACGTCCCCCGCACCGCCATAGAGTCCCGGTTCGGGGTTGAGAAAGAACGCCACGTCGGCCCCGACGCGACGTGCCACCGCAACGACGCGCGAGTCGAGCGGATCGACTCCCCAGAGCCCGCAGAGCGCGCGAATCGCGGCACCCGCGTCCGCAGAGGACCCCCCGAGACCCGCGCGCTCGGGAATGTGACACGCCACTGACACGGAGACGCCGGGCTGCCGACCCAGGGCCTCGGCGAGAAGGACGGCCGCCTTCCAGACGCCCGTCTTCTCGGGGGCGACCTCGAGCGCGGGCTCAAACCGAACGCTCAGCGCGGGCGCCTCCTCAACCGTCACCACGTCGCACAGGTCGACCGGCACCATCACGGAGTCGACGTGATGATACCCGCGCCCGTCCTTCTCGCGATGAACGCCGAGGTGCAGGTTGACCTTACAGGGGGTCGTAACGACGACTGCGCCCGCCATCGTGCGCCGGGCCTACTCCGAGAAGGACTCGACGAAGTCGAAGAGGCGCTCGCCGGTCTCCGTGTCGTAGAGCTCCACGGTACCGGTAAGCACGTCGACGTACTGATAGGACTGGCGAGAGGTGCGGCCGCGGCGCTCCTCCACCTCGACGACGAAGAGCGAGGGGTGCGCGTGCACGAGCGTGCCGGCGCGCTCCACGATGCGGGAGCGGCCCATGTTCGCCTTCACCTTGAGGCGCTTGCCCTCGAGCCTGCCGAGCTCCTCACGAATCTCGTCAACCCGGTTCACGGGAGGAATGTCGTTCTCCATGGATGCCTCCATTCGTCTCATGGGCAAAATGCCCAGAATGAGCGAAGTTCTATCTTACTCTGACTTCACGCAAGCAACAAACTGCCCGGTGGCCGCCACGATGCCGCCACATGACGACGGCGTACCATGGCAGGAGGACTGCACCCACGGCCGAAGGAGACGCAATGGACGAGAGTCGCCTCGCACGCGTGAGGGAAAACCTCGCGAGAAGAACCATCGATCAGATGCTCGTGGTGGACCCGCTTTCCATCTGGTGGCTCTGCGGCTACTACACCGAGCCCTACGAGCGCTTCCTCGCACTCTTCGTCCCTGCCGAGGGAACGCCGACCCTCTTTGCGAACCGCCTCTTCCCGGACGCGTCCGGATGCGGGGCGCGCGTGGTCGAGTTCTCCGACACCGACGACCCCGTCCCCCTGGTAGCGCAGGTCACCATGCGCGACCGCCCGCTCGGCGTGGACAAGGAGCTCACCGCCCGCTGGCTCGTGCCCCTCATGGAGGCCGGGGCCGCCTCGCGCTTCGTCCTCGCGTCCGATGCCGTGGACGACGCGCGCTCGATCAAGGACGCCCGCGAGCGTGAGCTCATGCGCGCCGCGTCGCGCACGAACGACGAGGCCATGGCGTGGCTCGTCGACCAGGTGCGCCCCGGCGTGACCGAGCGCCAGATCGCCGACGGGCTGCTCGGCGAGTATCGCCGCCTCGGGGCGCAGGGGCACTCCTTCTCCCCCATCGTGAGCTTTGGCGACCACGCCGCCGACCCGCACCACGAGCCCGACGCCACGCCGTTCGTGCCGGGCGACATGGTCCTCTTTGACGTGGGGTGCAAGCGCGACTGGTACTGCTCCGACATGACGCGCACGTTCTTCTCCGCCGAGCCAACCGAGCATCAGCGCGCGGTCTACGACGCGGTGCGACGCGCGAACGAGGAGGCCGAGAAGGTCGTGCGGCCCGGGGTCACCTTCGCCGAAATCGACCTCACGGCACGCCGCGTCATTGAGGACGCGGGATGGGGCCCGGCATTCACGCACCGTCTCGGGCACCAGATCGGTCTCGTCGACCATGAGCCGGGAGACGTCAGCTCCACGCACGACGAGCCGGTGCGCCCCGGCCAGTGCTTCTCCATCGAGCCGGGCATCTACCTTCCCGGCGACATGGGCGTCCGGATCGAGGACCTCGTCATCGTGACCGAGGACGGCTGCGAGGTCCTCAACAGCCACCCCAAGGGGATCACGGTTCTGTAGCCGCCTGCGCGCCCCCGTGCCGCTGTGCCACTGGCGTCAGGTTTATTTGGCACGCGCTTCGCGTGCCAAATAAACCTGA
>NZ_JBQXES010000008.1:0-100468 GCF_052599055.1 Thermophilibacter sp. ZX-H3
CCGGGCAACCTCCGCCGCGAGTTCTTGCCGAGCGCTCTTCTCGGCAAGCTGTCTGAGCGCCGGAGGTTGCCCGGGCCGGCGCGGAGCCGGACGCTCTACGTGAAGCGATGCTCGATCTCGGCGAAGAGCTCGTCGACGGCGTCGGCCTCGTCGACGGTGCGGATCTTCTCGCCGGACGCGAAGAGCACGGCCCTGCCGCGCCCGCCGGCAAGGCCGATGTCGGCGCCCCTGGCCTCGCCGGGCCCGTTCACCACGCAGCCCATGACGGCGACGGTGATGGGGGCGCGCACGCCCGCGAGGCGCCGCTCCACCTCGGCGGCCACGCCCATGAGGTCCCACTGGCAGCGGCCGCACGTGGGGCAGCTCACGAGCTCGGGGCGCAGGCGGCGCAGCCCCACGGCCGAGAGCAGGTCCCAGGCCACGTCGACCTCCTCGACGGGGTCGGCGGTGAGCGAGAGGCGCATCGTGTCGCCGATGCCCTCCATGAGCAGCGCGCCGATCGCGGCGGCGTTCTTGACGGTCCCCTGGCGGGCGGTGCCCGCCTCGGTGACGCCGATGTGGAGCGGAACGTCCGGCAGCTCGCGCGAGAGGGCACGGTTGACCTCGACGGTCGTCGGCACGCCGTGCGCCTTGGCGGACAGGACGATGTCGGAGAAGCCGCGTGCGCGGAAGTGCTCGACGAACGAGGTCGCCGACCCCACGAGCTTCTCGACGTGCGTGAGGTCCTCGCGCTCGGCAAAGGCCGGGTCGAGCGAGCCGGCGTTCACGCCGATGCGGATGGGGATGCCGGCCGCGCCCGCCTCGTCGATGACGGCGTCGACGCGCTCCCAGCTGCCGATGTTGCCGGGATTCACGCGCAGGGCCGCCGCCCCGCGACGGCACGCCTCGATGGCGAGCGTGTGGTCGAAGTGGATGTCGGCGACGACGGGAAGAGGCGAGGCGGCGCAGATCTCGGAGAGGCCGTCGAGCGCCGCCGACGAGGGCACCGCCACGCGTATGATCTCGCAGCCGGCCTCGGCGAGCCGCGCGATCTGCGCGAGCGTGGCGGCCGCGTCGGCCGTGTCGGTCGTGCACATGGACTGCACGGACACGGGCGCTCCGCCTCCCACCCGCACGTCCCCCACCATGACGGGGCGCGTGAGCTCGCGCGCCGGACGGTTCTTCTCGCTCATAGTGCCGCACCTACCCAATCACAAAGCGGACGATGTCGTTTCTCAGCACGACGACGAAGACGAAGACGATGAACGCGAGCCCGAGGTAGCTGAGGGCGCTCTGGGCGCGCAGGGAGAGCGGCCGGCGGATGACGAGCTGGATGACCTCGATGAGGATCTTGCCGCCGTCGAAGGGCGGGATGGGCAGGAGGTTCATGAAGCCGAGCGACATGGAGACCGCCGCGGCGACGAGCGCGAGCTCGTAGGCGCCCGACGAGGCCGCCTCGGAGGTCATGACGGCGATGCCCACGACCGAGGAGGACTGGTCGAGCACCTCCATCGTGTGCTGGGGCTGGATGAGCTGCGCGACGTAGCTCGCGACCTGGCCCGTGTAGGCGAGCGTGGCCTGGGCGGCCTCGGGCAGGCTCGGGTGATAGGTCGCCACGCTCGACGTGACACCCAGAAGCTCGCAGGCCTGGCCGTCGGGGAGGTCGACGAGGGCCGTCGCCTCGGCGCCGTCGCGGACGTAGGTGAGCTCGAAGTCCTCTCCCGCGTCGAGATAGGGGCGCATGGCGGAGGAGAGCTCCTCCCAGGTGCCGACGGGCGTGCCGGCCACGGCGGTGACCTCGTCGCCGGCCTCGAGGCCGGCCGCCTCCGCGTAGGAGCCCGCCTCGACCGCGCCGATGACGCTCGCGTCCGAGTAGTAGTCGACGCCGCGCGCCATGAGCGCACAGGTCACGATCACGAAGGCGAGAAGGACGTTCACGAGCGGCCCGGCGACGAGCATCGCGCAGCGCCTGAGGAAGCCGACGCCCTGGTAGGTGTGAGAGCGCTCGAGGGCGAGGAGGTCGTCGGGGGCGAGGCCGGTCGGGTGGGGGCTGCCCGCCTCGGTGGAGCCGGGGAGCGTGAAGTCGTGCCCGCGGTCGTACTCGGTGAGGTGGTTCGCGTCGCGCGCGAGCGTCTCGAAGGCGGCGGGGTAGTCGCGCTGGCCCGGCGTCTCGCCGAGTTCGGGGTCGTAGTAGGGGCGGATCGAGGCCCAGTCGGTGAGGGTGGCCAGAAGCTCGTAGGCCCTGCCCTCGTCGACGTCGAGCTCGCGGGCGACGTCGGCGGCGCGCACGCGGCCCCGCTCCATGACGATCTGGAGCGCGGGGGCGAGCAGGTCGTCGTCCGCCCCCTCCATGCCGCAGATGCGCGTGTAGCCGCCGAGAAGGACCGGCGTGACGCCGAACTCGGTGCCCACCGAGCGGCTCTTGCGCGAGAGCCTCCAGCGGCACGGCAGGCCGAGGAAGAACTCCGTCGCCCTCACGCGCAGCGCGCGGGCGACGAGGTAGTGGCCGCCCTCGTGGACGAAGACGAGAAGCGACAGGACGAGCACGCCCCAGAACACGGCTGAGGCGACGGAAAGCACGGCACTCAAAGGGCGACCTCCGAGAGAACGGCGAGGGCCAGCGCGCGGGCGCGCGCGTCGACCTCCTCGAGCTGACCTAGCGACTCTACCCGCTCGCGGTCGGTCGCGTCCATGACGGCGGAGACCGTCCTCTCGATGTCGAGGAAGGAGCACAAACCTTGGCGGAACCTTTCGTTGGCCACCTCGTTGGCCGCGTTCATGGCGCACGGGAGGGTCCCCCCGGCCCGGCCCGCCGCGCGGGCGAGGGCGAGGCAGCCGAACGCGGCCTCGTCGGCCTCGCCGAACGTGAGCGGGTCGGCGGAGCACCAGTCGATGCGCTCGACGGAGGCCTCCCAGCGCTCGGGGTAGCTGAGCGCGTACTGGATCGGCGCGCGCATGTCGGAGCCGCCGAGCTGCGCCTTCACGACGCCGTCGACGAACTCCACCATGGAGTGGATCTTGCTCTCGCGGTGGACGAGCACGCGGATCGCGTCGATGGGCTGCTGGAAGAGGTGATGCGCCTCGATGACCTCGAGTCCCTTGTTCATGAGGGTCGCCGAGTCGATCGTGATCTTCTCGCCCATCGTCCAAGTGGGGTGCGCGAGGGCGTCGGTAGCGGAGACGGAGGCGAGCCCCTCGCGCGACCGCCCGTAGAACGGCCCGCCCGAGCAGGTGAGCCAGATGCGGGAGACGTCCTCCGGGCGCTCCCCCACCAGGCACTGGAATATGGCGCTGTGCTCGGAGTCGACGGGAAGCAGGCGTCCCGGCCGGGCGAGCGGCATCATGAGGTCGCCGCCGCAGACGATGGACTCCTTGTTGGCGTAGGCGAGCGCCTTGCCCTCCCTGAGGGCGGCGAAGCCCGCGTGGATGCCGGAGAAGCCGACGAGCGCGTTCACGACCATGTCCACGTCGGGCAGGGTCGCGAGCTCGGTCACCGCGCCCGCGCCGAAGGCGGCCTCGCAGCCGGCCGGGAGCTCGGCGAGGGCGGGGTCCGAGGAGCGCTCGGGGTCTGCGACGGCGATGCGCGCGCAGCCGAACTCGCGCGCGGCGGCCACGGCGGCGGCCACCGACGTGTTGACGGAGACGGCCACGACGCGCAGCCTGTCGGCGTGGCGGCGGCAGACGTCGAGCGTCTGGGTGCCGATGGAGCCGGAGCAGCCGAGGACCGCGACCCTCAGGGGCCGCGGTCGCGCCGCGCGCGGCGCGGTGTCCTCGAAGATGGTCACAGGATGCCTCCAAAGAGCAGAAGGAAGAACGCCGCCATGCTGCCGAAGAGCATGGAGTCGGACCGGTCGAGCAGGCCGCCGTGCCCGGGCAGGACGTTGCCGGAGTCCTTGACCCCGACGCCGCGCTTCAGGCGCGACTCGAAGAGGTCCCCGATGACGCCCGCGACGCCCACGACGAGCCCGCACAGGACGGCCATGGCGATGCTCATGTCGCCGACGACGAAGACGGCGAGCACCACCCAGACGATGACGGAGCCGACGATGCCGCCGAAGAAGCCCTCGACGCTCTTGCTCGGCGAGATGCGCGGCGCGAGCTTGTGGCGGCCGAGCGCGGACCCGACGAAGTAGGCGAAGGCGTCGTTGGCCCAGATGGAGAGCATGACGGCGAGGGTGACGAGCGCGCCCGTCAGGCCGGGGTCGAACTTGCGGATCAGGACCACGCTCGAGAACGCGAGCGACGTGTAGAGGGGGCCGAAGGCGGTCACGGCGACGTCGGCGACGCTCGCCCGCGGCGTGAACACGTACCAGCACGCGCAGGCCATCAGCATGACGAAGATGACGAGCGCGCAGGCGAGAAGGCCCGAGACGAGGGCCGCGGGCGGGAACAGGACGGCGGCCGCGAGGCCGATGACCTCGTTGGGCATCCTGCCCCCCATGCGGCAGATGCGGAAGAACTCCGAGCAGCACAGCCACGCCTGCGCGACGACGAGCGCCGTGGTGGTGACCGGCCCGCAGAACAGGCACGCGAGGGTGACGACGGCGTAGATCGCCCCCGAGGTCGAGCGCGTGAGGAGGCGCTCGGCCGAGCTGCGCGCCTTCTGCCCCGTGAGGTCGCCGGCGGCGCGGCGCTCCTCCTTGGAGGCGCGCCGGCCCTCGAGAAACGCTATCTGTCGGTCGAGCCCTGACGCGCGCTCGTCGTCGGTGCGGCGGCTCTCGCTCATGACGTCACGACCCCGCCGAAGCGCCGCGAGCGCGACTGGTACGAGACGACGGCCCGCAGGAAGTCCCAGCGGGAGAAGTCCGGCCAGAAGGTCGGCGTGACGTAGAACTCTGTGTAGGCGAGCTGCCAGAGCAGGTAGTTGGAGAGCCTGAGCTCGCCTGAGGTCCTGATGAGGAGGTCGGGGTCGGGGAGCCCCGCCGTGTAGAGACGGCTCGCCAGCGCGTCCTCGTCGACGTCGCTCGGGTCGAGGGAGCCGGCGGCGACCTCCTGCGCGATCTGGCGCGCCGCGCGCGCGATCTCCGCGCGGGAGCCGTAGTTGACCGCGAGGGCGAAGGTCATGCCGGTGTGGTCTGACGTCTCGTCGAGGCCGCGCTGGAACACCTGCCGGGTCTTCTCCGGAAGCGCGTCGAGGTCGCCGAGGAATCTGAGGCGCACGTTCTCCTGGTGGAAGAGCGGGAGCTCGTTCACGAGCGTCGTGGCGAAGAGGTGCATGAGGAGGTCGACCTCGCGCTGGGGCCGCCTCCAGTTCTCCGTGGAGAAGGCGTAGACGGAGAGCGCGTCCAGACCGAGCCTCACGCTCGTGGTCACCGCCTCGCGCAGGGCGTCGACGCCCGCCACGTGGCCGCGCGAGCGATCGAGCCCGCGGGCCTGCGCCCAGCGGCCGTTGCCGTCCATGATGATCGAGACGTGGCTCGGGACGCGATCGAGGTCGACGTCCGCAAGGCAGATGTCGGCGGGGGCGGCGGCGTAGTACTCCCTCAGCTTGGCTTCGTCGCGCTGCATCTAGATTTCCATGACCTCGGCGGTCTTGGCCTTCAGCAGCTCGTCGACCTTGGCGACGTAGGAGTCCGTGAGCTTCTGGACGGCCTTCTTCTCGCGGGACTGCTGGTCCTCGGGAAGCTCCTCGTCGCGCTCGATCTTGCCGTTGACGTCCCTGCGGACGTTGCGGATGGCGACGCGGCTCTCCTCGGCGAGCTGGCTGCACTCCTTGGCGAGCTCGCGACGGCGCTCCTCGGTCGGGCGCGGGAAGGGCAGGCGGATGCAGACGCCGTCGTTGGACGGCGTGATGCCGAGGTCGGAGCCCTCGATGGCCTTCTCGATGGAGCGCAGCGCGCTCTTGTCCCACGGCTCGACGACGAGCATGGAGGCCTCGGGGACCTTCACGGCCGCGAGCTGGGTGATCGGGGTGGGCTGGCCGTAGTAGTCGACCATGATGGGCGCGAGGATCTGGGCGTTCGCGCGCCCCGTGCGGACGCGGGCGAAGTTGGCCTTGAGGGTGTCGAGGCACTTGCCCATGTTCTTCTCGGCGCGGTCGGTGTACTGACTCATGACTAGTCCTCCTCGACGACGGTCGTTCCAACGCTCTCCCCGCTCACGGCGCTCATGAAGACGCCCGGGGACTTGATGTCGAACACCATGATGGGCATGTGGTTGTCGTGGCACAGCGCGGTGGCCGTGGCATCCATGACCTTGAGGTCGCGGTTGAGGACCTCGCGATACGTGACGGTGTCGTAGCGGCGCGCGTCCGGGTTGGTGCGCGGGTCGGCGTCGTAGATGCCGTCCACGTTGGTGGCCTTCATGAGGACCTCGGCGCCCACCTCGCAGGCGCGCAGCGCGGCGGCGGTGTCGGTCGTGAAGTAGGGGTTGCCGGTCCCCGCGGCGTAGATGGTGATGCGCCCCTTCTCGAGGTGGCGGATCGCGCGGCGCCTGATGTAGGGCTCGGCGATCTGGCGCATCTCGATGGCGCTCATGACGCGGCAGTCCATGCCGTTGCGCTCGAAGCAGTCCTGGAGGGCGAGGGAGTTGATGACGGTGGCGAGCATGCCCATGTTGTCGCCCTGGGCGCGGTCCATGCCCGCGGCGGCGCCGGTGAGCCCGCGGAAGATGTTGCCGCCGCCCACGACGATGGCGACCTGCACGCCGGCCTCCCAGACGGGCTTGATCTCCTCGGCGAGGCGCTGCGGGACCGCGGCGTCGATGCCGAAGGACTGCTCCCCCATCAGGGCCTCGCCGGATAGCTTGAGCAGGACGCGGTGATACTTGATGTCTGACAAGCCAACCTCCACTCAGTCGTGCCGCGCGGGGGCGCGACGCCTTGTTCGAGACGAGATTCTACCAGAGACGCGCGGGGCGGTTCCGGATGCTCGGCGGACCGCCCCCGTATGCACACGAACGGGGCCGGCGAGAAGAACTCGCCGGCCCCGTCTGGCGTGAGAGGAAGCTCGCTACTCGGCGTCGCCGAAGGTGTAGCGGATGAAGCTCATGACCTCGACCTCGTCACCGAGGGACTTGCCGACGTTCTTGGCGAGCTGGCCGATGGTGACGGAGCCGTCCTTGACGAACTCCTGCTCGGTGAGGACGCTCTCCTTGAAGTACTTCTCGAGACGGCCCTGGGCCATCTTCTCCTGGATGGCCTCCGGCTTGCCGGACTCGGCGGCCTGGGCCTTGTAGATGGAGAGCTCGTGCTCGATCACGTCGGCGGGCACGTCGTCGCGGCGGGCGGCGACGGGCGCGGCGGCGGCGACCTGCATGGCGACGTCGTGCGCGAAGGTCTTGAACTCGTCGGCCTCGGCGGTCTCGGGCTTGCCGAGCTTGAAGGTCACGATGTCGGCGAGCTTGCCGCCGAGGTGGACGTAGCTGCCGAGGGCGCCGTCAGCGGCGGTGACGCGCTGGAAGCGGGCGATCTTCATGTTCTCGCCGATGACGTGGATCATCTCGGTGAGCTCGGCCTCGACGGTGGACTCGCCCATCGCGCACGCCTTGAGGGCCTCGACGTCCGCCGGGTCGTTCTCGGCGACGACCTTGGCGAGGTCGAGGGCGAAGCCGCAGAACTTGGGGTTGGTGCCCACGAAGTCGGTCTCGCAGGTGAGCTCAAGGATGGCGCCGAGCTTCTGGTCCTCGGAGACGTAGGTGGCGATGGTGCCCTCGTTGGTGTCGCGGCCGGCGCGCTTGACGGCCTTGGCGATACCCATGGTGCGGAGGATGTCAACGGCCTTGTCGATGTCGCCATCGGCCTCGACGAGGGCCTTCTTGCACTCCATCATCGGGGAGTCGGTCATCTCGCGGAGCTGCTTGACGAGGGCGGCGGTAACCTGTGCCATGGTGTTTCTCCTCTTCGTTCGTGAAGGTCGTTACTCAGCGGCGGGAGCCTCGGCGGCAGGGGCCTCCTCGGCTGCCGGGGCGGCCATCTCCTCGGCCGTGATCTGCTCCTTGCCGGAGCCGGCGAGGACGGCGTCGGCGGCGAGCTCGCACATGAGGGAGACGGAGCGGATGGCGTCGTCGTTGGCGGGGATGCCGTAGTCGACGACGTCGGGGTCGGAGTTGGTGTCGAGCAGGCTCACGACGGGGATGTGGAGGCGGTTGGCCTCGCGGATCGCGATCTCCTCGCGCTTGGAGTCGACGACGAAGATGGCCTGCGGGAGGGCGAGCATGGTGCGGGCGCCGCCGAGGTTGGCCTGGAGCTTGCCGAGCTCCTTGGTCAGCACGGCCTGCTCCTTCTTGGGCAGGAGGCTCATGCGGCCGTCCTCGACCATGGCCTCGAGCTCCTCCATGCGCTGGATGCGGGAGCGGATGGTCACGAAGTTGGTGAGCATGCCGCCGAGCCAGCGCTGGTTGATGTAGGGCATGCCACAGCGCTCGGCCTGGGCGGCGATGGGCTCCTGGGCCTGCTTCTTGGTGCCCACGAACAGCACGGTGCCGCCCTTGGAGGCGGTCTCCTTGAGGAAGGTGTAGGCCTTGTCGGCGCCGAGCATGGTCTGCTTGAGGTCGAGGATGTAGATGCCGTTGCGCTCGCCGAAGATGTAGGACTTCATCTTGGGGTTCCAGCGGCGGGTCTGGTGACCGTAGTGGCAGCCGGCGTCGAGCAGGGTCTGGATAGTGATCTTAGCCATGATAACCTCCTGTGGTTGGTCCTCCGCGCGATGTCATCCCCGAGTCGCCACCCGGGACCTGGCTTGAGCCCCGGGCACCACGGCGGGCGGGTAGTCGCGCGTGCGTGATGGTACCGCGCCTGGCGCGGCATGTCGTGCGGACGCACAACGGACAGAAAGTATAGCGGGACGCCACGCCTTTGTCGAGCGCGACAGATGAAAATGCGCAGGCTCTTCCTGCCTCGCTACGAGCGCGGATGCGCGGCGCGGGCCGCCTCCCGGAGGCGCTCCACGGACAGGTGCGTGTAGACCTGCGTCGTGGAGAGGCTCTCGTGGCCTAGGAGCTCCTGGACGCTCCTGAGGTCAGCGCCCCCCGAGAGGAGCTCGGTGGCAAAGGTGTGGCGCATCGCGTGCGGCGAGAGCGCGGGGTCGAGCCCGGCGAGCGCCACGTGGCGGCCGAAGCAGTCGCGCATGGCCCCCGCCGACAGGGGGTTCCCCCGGGTGGAGAGGAAGAGGGCGTCGGTCGGCCGGCGCGAGCGGGCGGCGAGCTCCGGGCGGCCCTCCCCCACCCAGCGCTCCACCCAGCGCACCGCCTCGTCGTAGAGCGGCACGATCCGCTCCTTCGAGCCCTTGCCGAACAGGCGCGCCTGGCGTCCCGCGAGGTCGACGTCCGCCACGGAGAGCCCGGCGGCCTCCGACACGCGGCAGCCGGTCGCATAGAGCGTCTCGAGGAGCGCGCGGTCGCGCAGGCCCTCGGTCGTGTCGACGTCGCAGGTCGCGAGAAGGGCGCGGACGTCCGCGTCGGACATCGTGCGGGGAAGGGGCCGGCCGGCCTTGGGGCTCGCGAGCGCCGCCGCTGCCGACGCGTCGCAGACTCCCTCGCGCGCGAGCCAGCGATAGAAGCCGCGCAGCGCCGAGAGCCGCCGGTTGATCGTCCGCGGCGAGTAGCGGGCGCGGGAGAGCTCGGCGAGGTACCCCCTCAGCTCGCGGTGCGTCACGCGCAGCGGGTCGACCCCCGCGCGGCGCGCCCACGACGCGAAGGAGGCGAGGTCGCACCCGTATGAGCGCACCGTGTTCGGGGAGAGGTTGCGGAAGCGGCCGAGGTGGTCGCAGAACCGCGCGACGAGCCCCTCGAGGTCGGGCTCGCTCACACTCCCCCGCCCCCGAAGAGGTCGTGGCGCGACCGCACGTAGGCCGCGAGGTCGGACCGCGCCCGCTCGGCGAGCGCCGCGCGGCGCTCGGCCTTCCTTCGCGGCGCGTCCGCAAGCGGCGGGAAGAGGCCGAAGTTCACGTGCATGGGCTGGTAGTCGACCGTGGAGGGGCTCGTCGCGTACGCGACGAGCGACCCGAGGGCGGAGGTGGCGGGAGGGGACGCCGGCGCCGCGCCCGAGAGCCCCGCGTACGTGTTGAGCGCCGCGAGAAGGCCCGAGGCGATGGCCTCGACGTACCCCTCGGTCCCGGTTATCTGCCCCGCGAGCCGACACCGCGTGCCCGGGATCGCGAAGGTGGCGTCGAGCGCGCGGGGCGCGTCGACGAAGGAGTTTCGATGCATGACCCCATAGCGCAGGAACTCGGCCGATCCGAGGCCGGGGATCATCCGGAACACGCGCCGCTGCTCGGGCCACGTGAGGTTGGTCTGGAAGCCGACGAGGTTGTAGGCGGCGCGCGCCTCGTTCTCCGCCCTGAGCTGGACCGCCGCCCAGGGCCGCCTGCCCGTGCGCGGGTCGGTGAGGCCCACCGGCTTGAGCGCGCCGAAGCGCAGCGAGTCGTGCCCGGTCCGGGCGACCTCCTCGACGGGCTGGCAGGCGCAGAAGAGGTCGGCCTGCTCGAAGTCGCGCGCGATGACGCGCTCGGCGGAGAGCAGGGCCTCCATGAAGGCGTCGTACTCGTCGCGGTCGAGCGGGCAGTTGAGGTAGTCGCCCCCGCCCGACTCGCCATAGCGGGACTGCGAGAAGACGACGTCGCGGTCGATGGAGTCGGCGTCGACGATGGGCGCCGCCGCATCGAAGAAGCTCATGCGCTCGCCTCCGACCGCCTTCGCGACGGCGTCGAAGAGCGCGTCGGAGCACAGGGGGCCCGCCGCGACGACGGACGGCCCCTCCGGGATGGACGTCACCTCCTCGCGGACGACCTCGACGAGCGGATGGCCCTCCACGAGCCGCGTCACCTCCGACGAGAAGGCATCGCGGTCGACGGCGAGCGCCCCTCCTGCCGCCACCGAGCACGAGCGGGCGACGCGCAGCAGCTCGCAGCCCATCTGGTCGAGCTCCCACTTGAGAAGCCCCGCGGCGGTCTCCGGCTTGGTCGACTTGAGCGAGTTGGAACACACGAGCTCGGCGAGGCTCGAGGTGCGGTGCGCCGGGGAGGGCCGGGAGGGGCGCTGCTCGCAGAGCCTGACGCGCACGCCCCGGCGCGCGAGCTGCAGCGCGCACTCGCTCCCGGCGAGTCCCCCTCCGACGACCGTCACGATCTCCGACATGCCCGGCTCCCCTCAGTTCACGAGAAACGTTGCGAGACACCATTCTGCCCCATCAGGTAGGCGCGCGTGGGCGAGTATCTCCCGTCGGGCAGCCGCTCCACGATTCCTCTCGCCTCGAGGTCCGTCAGCGTCCTCAGCAGCGTCAGGACGTCCTCGCCGAGGCGCGCCGCGAGCTCGTCCGGCCTCGAAGGGGAGGCGAGCAGGGCGGCCGCGACCGGCCCGCCCGGGCGCTCGGGCGCCGGGCCCGCCATGGGGGCGGAGCCGAAGTCGAGCGAGAGGGCGATCTCGAGCGACCGCTCGTCGGGGATGATCCTCGCCCCCTCGGCTGCCAGGCGGTTGGTCCCCGACGAGGCGGGAGAGAAGATCGAGCCGGGTATGGCATAGACCGCCCTGCCGAGCTCGACCGCGGCCTCGGCGGTCGACATCGTGCCCGAGCGGAGCCCCGCCTCCGTCACGACGAGCACGTGGGAGAGCGCGGCGATGACGGCGTTTCTCTTCGGGAACGCCCACCTCCTCGGACCCGCACCCCAGCGCTCGAGCGAGACCACCGCCCCGCCCGACGAGAGCGTCGCCTCGAAGACGTCCCGGGACGAGCTTGGGTAGACGACGTCCGCCCCGCAGCCCGACACGATGACGGAGCGGCCTCCTGCCGCGACGGCCGCGAGGCCCGCGGCGCGGTCGCACCCCATGGCCCCTCCCGAGACGACGGTGACCCCGTTTCGAGCCGCGACGCGGGCCGCCATCTCCGCCACAGCGAGCCCGTAGGGCGTCGCGCGGCGGGCGCCGATGACGGCGAGGCAGGGCCCGACGAGCGCGCCGGGGTCGCCGAGGCCGCGCAGCTCCTCGGGCGGTCGCTCGAGCTCGAGGAGCGAGCGCGGATACGCCTCGTCGCCCAGGGCGACCTCCCAGCCCGTCTGAGCGCACCCCTCCATGGCAGCCCCCTCACTCCACGGACCGCGAGCGGAAGCCCGCGGCCTCGACGATGTCGTCCGACGTCACGCGGTCGTGCCCCGCGAGGTCCGCGATCGTCCGCGCGACGCGGGCGACGCGGGCGATCGCGCGCCCGCCAAGCCTGAGCCGGTCGGCGAGGCCCTCGAAGGTCCTCTGCGCCCCCAGGTCGAGGAGCGCCGCCGCGACCGGCCCCGCCCGCCCGTCGTCCGCGTGGGCGCGCCGCGCGGCGCGCTCCCGGGCCTGCCCCACGAGAGCGGCCATCTCCTCCGAGCTCTGTCCGCGCTGCTCGCGTATCACCTTCCTCCCCGAGGGGCGCGCGACGTCCACGACCACGTCGATGCGGTCCATGAGGGGGCCGCCGATCCTGCCCTGGTAGGCCGCGACCCGCGCCGGCGTGCACGTGCACTCGGCGTCCGGGTCGCCAAGGTGCCCGCAGGGGCATGGGTTCGCCGCCGCGACGAGCTGGAAGTCGCAGGGGAAGGCGTACACCCCGTCGACGCGCACGATTCGAACCTCGCCGTCCTCGAGCGGCTGGCGCATCGCCTGGAGGGCACCGCGGCCGAACTCCGGGAGCTCGTCCAGGAAGAGCACCCCCTTGTCCGCGAGGGACACCTCGCCGGGGCGCACCGGCCGGCCGCCCCCGACGAGCCCGCCGACGGAGATGGAGTGATGCGGCGCCCTGAACGGCCGCTCCCCGCGCGCGATCCTGTCTATGGGCTCCCCCGCGACCGAGTGGATGAGCAGCGCCTCGTCCGCCTCCTGCTCGTCGAGGGGCGGGAGGATCGTGGGGAGCCTCCTGGCGAGCATGGTCTTCCCGGCGCCCGGCGGGCCCACCATGAGGACGCCGTGGCGCCCCGCGGCCGCGATGGTCATCGCCCGCTTCGCGAGGTCCTGGTCGACGACGTCGGCGTAGTCGAGGGACGGCCGCAGAGGGGCGGGGGCCGGGACGGCGCCCGAGGCGCCCACGGGAGGCAGCGCGGAGATGCCGCCCTTGAGCTGCCCCAGGGAGACGAGCCCGTGCGTCTCCCCGGACCAGCCCGGGGAGATCTCGGCGAACGCCGAGGTGACGAGCGACAGACCCCTTTCCTGCGCGAGCCGGGCGTACGCGACGCCGCCGCGCACCGGGCACACCGACCCGTCGAGGCCGAGCTCCCCCACCATGAGGCACCCGACGGCGACGCGCCGGGGGAGCTGCCCCGTCGCGACGAGGATGGCCGTCGCGATGGGGAGGTCGAAGCCGGTCCCCGTCTTTCTCATCTCGCTCGGAGCGAGGTTGACGGTGACGCGCGCCCGGGGGAGCTCGAACCCGCACGAGCGGAGCGCGCAGCGGACCCGCGAGCGCGCCTCGAGCACCGCGGAGTCGGGCATGCCGACGATGTCGATGCCTGGTATGCCGCCCGACGTGCTCACCTCGACCGTGACGCCCAGCGCCTCGACGCCCCTGAGCTCGGCGGCATCGATGCCGGAAGACCCCCGCGCCATCAGTCGTCGACCTCGTACGCGCCCGAGAGGTGGCGCAGGCGAGCCGCGCCCTCGCCCACGACGTTCAGGGCGATGACGTCAAAGCGAACGGCGTCGGCCTCGGGGTGGTTGACAATGTAGGCGAGGGCGAGCATCTTGTAGCGTCGCCGCTTCCTGGAGTCGACGGCGAGCTCGGGCATCCCCTCCCCGCGCTCTCCGAGGGCGAGTCGGGTCTTGACCTCGACGAGCACGATCGTGTCGTCCTCGTCGTCCTCTCGGGCGACGATGTCGACCTCCCCGAACTCGCAGCGCCAGTTGCGGTCGAGGATGTACCACCCCTTGCGCTCGAGGTAGGCCGCGGCCATCTCCTCGCCCTTCATCCCAAGCTCGCGCGGCGTGAGGTCGCGCACCGTCCTCGGGCGCTCCTGGGCGCGCGCCTCGACCTCGCCGGCCGGTGCCTCAGGCGCCGCGGCGGGATCCTGCTCGGGGTCGTACTCGAACGTGCGCTCCTGCTCCTCGTGCATGCTCTGCCTCCCATCGTCGGACATGGTCAGAAGAGCTTGCCAGAGGGCGCTTTCGCGTCGCGCTCACCGAGGTCCCCGGTCTCTGCCGCGAGCCTGACGGGTCAGACTCGGTCCCGGGGACCCTCCCCGCTCGGGACGCCCCCGTGCCGCCGGGACGAACGGTGGTTCAAAATACGGGAATCAGAAGAGGCGCGGCGTCTCGAGAAAGTTTCCACAGAAGGAGACGCGGTGAATCGGCGTGAGGCCGCGCGCGCGAATGGCGGCGACGTGCTCCGCCGAGCCGTAGCCCTTCGACTCGGCGAGGTGATAGCCCGGGTAGTCGTCCTCGTAGGAGACCATGAGGGCGTCCCTGGTAACCTTGGCGACGATCGAGGCCGCCGATATGCACGCGACGCGCGCGTCCCCCTTGACGACGCAGGTCTCCCTCGGGTGCACGTGCACCGGGTTGCCGTCGATGAGGACGCGGTCCGGCTCGACCCCGGCGTCGGCGATTGCGGAGGCCATGGCCTGCCTGAGCGAGACGGCCATGCCGACCGCGTCGATGGCCTCCGGCTCCACGTGGGCGATCCCGATGGCGAGCGCGACGTCGGCTATGCGGGCGGCGAGCGCCTCGCGCCGTGCCGGGGCGAGCTGCTTGGAGTCGTTGATGCCCCAGACGACAGGGTCGTCGGGAAGGGCGACGGCGGCGACGGTGAGCGGCCCCGCGAGCGCGCCGCGGCCCACCTCGTCGACGCCGAGGACGATGCCCTCTCCCCCGAGCTCGCGCATCAGGCGATAGGACGCCTCGACGCGCTCGCGCTCCGCCCCCTCGCGCTCGAGGCGCCTCCGCGCGACCTCGATCGCGTGCATGACCTGGCGACGAGGGTCCTCGGCGTAGCGCTCGATGAGCCTGGACGCCTCGTCCGCGGGTGCGCTCGCGAGGGCGACCGCGACCTCGCGAGCGGTTGCCGGTCGTGCAGTCGGGGGCATGGTGCTCCAATCTCATGGAAAAAGCCGCCCCCGTGGGGGGCGGCTCGAAGGTGGAACCTGAGGGTGAGCTAGTCGCGCTTCTCGCGAATGCGGGCGGCCTTGCCCACGCGGTCGCGCAGGTAGTAGAGCTTCGCGCGGCGGACGTCGCCGTGACGGACGACCTCGAGCTTGGCGATCTTGGGGCTGTGCAGCGGGAAGGTGCGCTCGACGCCCACGGAGAAGCTGATCTTGCGGACGGTGAAGGTCTCGCGCGCGCCGGCGCCGCTCATGCGGATGACGTCGCCCTCGAAGACCTGCTCGCGGGTGCGGTCGCCCTCGACGATGCGGTAGTGGACCTTGACGTGGTCGCCAACCTTGACCGCGGGGATGTCCTCGCGAATCTGCTGACGCTCGATGGCGCGAATGTAATCCATGATCTGTCCTTGTCTCTCTAGAGGTGCCGCCACGCTTGAACGGCACATAGGCTTACACACAGCGCCTTAGTATACGGCAGCTGGCGTCGCTAGACAAGAAGAACACAACTCAGAGGCAGAGCCCCACGACGACCCCGACCCGCTCGCCCGGGCCGCTCGTCATGCTGGGGTAGCCGGAGGACATGACCTGGTAGACCATGCGCTGCTCCCAGCCCTCGAGCGCATAGGGGTACGAGGTCCGATACCACCAGTTGCACGCCGTCCCGCCATACGCCATGACGAGCGCCGCCGAGGTGCTCGAGCCGTCGACCCCCGCGTCGGAGAAGTACTCGTACTGCTCGCCCTGCGCGGATAGGGCCGCATCGTAGGGCCCGAAGTCGACGTACTCCGAGCTGGCGCTCGGGGTGGTCCCGTACTCCCGCGCGAACCAGTCCACCTCGCCGCACACCTCCGAGACGGAGGGGGCCCAGAGCGCGTCGGCGGTCGTCGTGAGCGAGCCCACGGCATCCGAGTCGCCATAGCGCACGGCGACGTTGTCGGTGACCTTCAGCACGGGAACGACGCACGAGACGAGCTCGTCGGGCAGCAGGCTCGCCCCCTCCCCCGCGAGCCAGGACCTGAGGTCGGACGTCTCCCAGCCCCCCGCGTTCTTGTCGTCGGAGAACGGTCGCAGGGCGATGGGCGAGGTCATGAGGGTGAGGCCGGCCACGCCGCCCCCGTCCGCGCGCTCGTCGGCGCGAATCCCCACGACGCGCAGCTCGACGACGCTGCCGTCTCCGAGGGTCAGCGTCCGCGTGGCACCGACCTCGATTCCGTGCTGGGAGGCGATGGCCCTCCCCTCCTCGTCGGAGGGCGCAGCGGCTATGAGGCCGGCGATGTCGGAGAGCTCCTGCCAGGAGTACTCGTCGAAGGAGTCCGCGACGACGCGCTCGGACGTGCGCTCGGCCTCGGGGGAACCGGGGGCGCCGCCGTTCGCGACGAGCATGAGCAGCGTCGCCGCAAGGGCGACGAACGCGATCGAGAGAACGAGGGCGAGCGCCGTGAGGCACCCGCTGCCGCGACGAGACATCTCTCCCCCTTCTTCTGCGAGCGAGCGCGGCGAGAGGTCCTTCTCGCCATCCATCGTATGTCAGTGTAGGGGAAGCGCGCCCCGTAGCGGAGGGCTCAGCGCCTTCTCCATGACCTCGGTATCTTGAGGCCCTCGTAGACGCGGATGGCATATCGGTCGGTCATGCCGGAGACGAAGTCGGCCACCTGCACGTCGAGCGGGTCGTCGTGGAGACGGTACTCGGCGGGAACCTCGTCAGGGTGCCCGACGAAGTACCCGAAGAGGTCAACGAGCATCGCGTATGCCTTGGGCTCCTCCCACTTTGCGTCTCCGCGCGAGTAGAGCCGCTCGAAGAGAAACGCGCGCAGGGACATCATCGCCCCCCACACCCCCTCGGACATCAGGATGTCGCCGCTTCTGGAGCTCATGGACACCACGTCGTGGACCATCGTCTCGATTCGCTCCGACGAGCTCGAGCCGAGCCTCTCGCATGACTCCGGAGGGAGGTCCGACTCCCTGAGCATCCCCGCCCGCTCGGCGTCGTCGATGTCATGGCAGACATAGGCGATGCGGTCGGCGAGCGCGACGACGCGGCCCTCGAGCGTGCCCGCCCGGAGCGAGCCCGTGTGGCAGCGGATGCCATCGACCACCTCGCGGGAGAGGTTGAGCCCGCGGCCGTTGCGCTCGAGAACGTCCACGATGCGCGCGCCCTGCTCGTTGTGCGCGAAGAGCCGACCCGCGCCCTCGGGCTGCCCGCGGTGCCGCGCGAGGGCGTGGCTGAGCGCGCGCTCGCCCACATGGCCGAAGGGGGTGTGCCCGAGGTCGTGCCCGAGGGCGATGGCCTCGGTCAGGTCCTCGTTCAGGCCGAGCGGCCGCGCGATTGAGCGGGCCACCTGGGAGACCTCGAGGGTGTGGATGAGTCGGGTGCGGTAGTGGTCTCCCTCGGGGGCGAGAAACACCTGGGTCTTGTGCGCGAGCCGCCTGAAGCTCTTCGAGTGCAGGATGCGGTCGCGGTCGCACTGGAAGCACGTCCTGAGGGCATCTGGCTCCTCGGGAACGCGCCGCCCCCGGGAGTCGCTCGCGAACGTGGCGTCCGGGGAGAGCCGCTCGTGCTCGGCGATCTCGAGCTCGGCGCGCGTCAGGACCCTCATCCGATCTCCTCTGTCATTTGGGGACGTGTTATTTCTCTCAGAAAAAATGGGACAGGTCAAGCACGCAAGCGACGAAGTCACCCGCACGCAATACCGCGCATGCACGGGAAGGTCTGTCCCAAAAACTCTGAGAGAAATAACACGTCCCCAAATGACGGGAGGGGGCACGTGGCCCCCTCCCGTTTGAGAGACGCAGATGACGCTCAGGCGCTACTTGGCGACCTTCTCGGCGCCACCGTTGGCCTCGATCTTGGCCTGGGCAGCCGCGAGGCGCGCGATGGGCACGCGGTACGGCGAGCAGGACACGTAGTCGAGACCGAGGTCGTAGTACATGTGGATGGACTCGGAATCGCCGCCGGTCTCGCCGCAGACGCCGCAGACGATGTCCGGGTTGCCGGCGTGGCCGCCCTCGACGCCCATCTTGACGAGCTTGGCAACGCCCTTGTCGAGCGTGGCGAACGGGTTCGTCTTGCAGATCTTCTTGTCGAGGTAGAGCGGCATGAAGGCAGCCTCAACGTCGTCACGGGAGAAGCCGAGGCCCATCTGCGTGAGGTCGTTGGTGCCGAAGGAGAAGAAGTCGGCGTGCTTGGCGATGTCCTCGGAGGTGATGGCAGCGCGCGGAATCTCGATCATGGTGCCGACCGGGATGTCGAGCTCGACGCCGTACTCCTCGGCGACGGCCTTGATGTTCTCCTCGACGACCTCGCGGACGAGGGCGAGCTCCTCCTCGAAGGCCACGAGCGGGATCATGATCTCCGGCTTGGGGCTGAGGCCCTGCTTCTGGAGTTCGGCGGTGGCGGAGGCGATGGCCTTCACCTGCATGACGTTGAGCTCGGGGTAGACCAGGCCGAGGCGGCAGCCGCGAAGGCCGAGCATCGGGTTGGCCTCCTGGAAGGAGTCGAGCTTGGCGAGAAGCGCCTTCTTCTCGGAGACGTCCTTGCCGGCGGCCTCCTCCTTGGCGATCTCGACGTCGAGGTCGCGCGGGTCCTCGAGGAACTCGTGCAGGGGCGGGTCGAGCAGGCGCACGATGACGGGCATGCCGTCCATGGCCTTGAACATCTCGAGGAAGTCGCCCTTCTGGGCGGCGCCGAGCTTCTCGACGGCGTCGGCCTTGACGGCCTCGTCGTCGGCGAGGATGAAGTTCTGGATGAGCTGCTTGCGCTCGCCGAGGAACATGTGCTCGGTGCGGCACAGGCCGATGCCGGAGGCGCCGTTGTCCTTGGAGAGCTGCGCGTCGGCCGGGTTGTCGGCGTTGGCGCGGACGCCGATCACGCGGCCGCGGTCGGCGTTGAGACGGACCTCGTCGGCCCAGTCGAGGATGGTCTGGAGGTCGCCGCCGAGCTCCGGACGGACGAGGGCGACCTCGCCGAGGATGACGTCGCCGGTGGTGCCGTCGATGGAGATGACGTCGCCCTCGTGGAGGGTGATGTCGGTGCCGGCGACGGTGCAGACCTTGTTGACCGCGTCGATCTGGAGGGCGTCGACGCCGCAGACGCACGGGGCGCCCATGCCGCGGGCGATGACGGCCGCGTGGGAGGTCTTGCCGCCGTGGGAGGTCAGGATGCCCTCGGCAGCGACCATGCCGTGGAGGTCATCCGGGGTGGTCTCCCAGCGCACGAGGATGCAGGGCTTGCCGGCCTCGGCGTAGGCCTCGGCGTCAGCGGAGGAGAACACGACGGCGCCGACGGCGGCACCCGGGGAGGCGTTGAGGCCCTTGGCGATGACCTTGTAGTCTGCCTTGGGGTCGAACTGCGGGTGGAGGAGCTGGTCGAGCTGCTCGGGGGCAACGCGCATGACCGCCTCCTCCTTGGAGATGCGGCCCTCCTCGTACATCTGGATGGCGACCTTGAGTGCGGAGAGGGCGGTGCGCTTGCCCACGCGGGTCTGGAGCATCCACAGCTTGCCCTGCTCGATGGTGAACTCGAGGTCCATCATGTCGGCGTAGTGGTCTTCGAGGATCTCGAAGACGTGGAAGAGCTCCTTGCCAGCCTCCTCGAGGCCCGGGACCTTGGGCAGGTCGGCGATCGGCTCGGTGTTGCGGATGCCGGCCACGACGTCCTCGCCCTGGGCGTTGACCAGGAAGTCGCCGTAGCGCTCGTTGGTGCCGTCAGCGGGGTTGCGGGTGAACGCGACGCCGGTGGCGGAGGTGTTGCCCTTGTTGCCGAACGCCATCACCTGAACGTTGACGGCGGTGCCGAGCTCGTCGGGGATCTTGTTCTGCTTGCGGTAGAGGATGGCGCGGTCAGTGTTCCAGGAGCCGAAGACGGCCTGCTCGGCGAGACGGAGCTGCACCAGCGGGTCGTGCGGGAACTCGATCTTGCCGTCCACGAGGACCTCGGGGTACTTCTCGGCGTCGACGTTCTCGGCGAAGATCTGCTTGAACGTGGCGACGAGGTCCTTGAGGTCGTCGGCGTCGAGCTCGGTGTCGAGCTTGACGCCCTTCTCGGCCTTCTTGGCGGCGATGGCGTCCTCGAAGAGCTGGCCGGAGACGCCCATGACGACGTCCGAGAACATCTGGACGAAGCGGCGGTAGGAGTCGTAGGCGAAGCGGGGGTTCTCGGTCTGCTTGATGAGGCCCTGGACGGAGTCATCGTTGAGGCCGAGGTTGAGGACGGTGTCCATCATGCCCGGCATGGAGAAGGGGGCGCCGGAACGGACGGAGACGAGCAGCGGGTCGTCGGAGTCGCCGAGCTTCTTGCCCATGCGCTCCTCGAGGTCCTTGCGGTACTCGTCGATCTCGTCGAGGACGCCCTCAGGCCACACGTTGCCGGCGCTGGAGTAGGCGACGCAGGTCTGGCAGGTGATCGTGAATCCGGGAGGGACGGGCAGGCCGATGTTGGCCATCTCGGCGAGGTTGGCGCCCTTGCCGCCGGTGATCCACTTGGCCTCGGCAACGGACTCTCCCGCGACCTCGGTCACGTTGTTGCCGTTGGCGTCGAAGCCGAAGCGGTATACATGCTTTTCTGCCATGTTTTCCCCTTGCTTTCCTAGGGTTCCTGACGCGTCCCGCCAAGGACGCGCCCTTACAGCTCGGTCGCGCACCGCCATCGCGCGGCCATAGGTCATGGTAACAATCGCGGGACCCCTCGCAACCGATTTTCTGCATCTGGTCCCGCTGAGTAGGTAAGCGGCGCGACGGCGAGAAAAACGGGGCCGCGCCCTGCGGCGCGGCCCCAAAGGTAGTAACATGGAATGCGATTTGGCCGTTTAGTTGGCCGAGCTCTCATCCTTGTAGATTGCGCCGATCTCACGCGTTGGCTCCTCGCCCGTCAGCGTGGAGATGACCGTGACGGCCGGACCGAGCAGGTCGATGGAGGGGATGCCGCGGCGGTCGAGCTCGCGGCGGATCTCGCGGCGCAGCGTGCCGTTGGCGAACGTGTGGAACACGGCGCACGGGCGGCTCTCGTCGTAGTTCTCGTCGAGGAACGCGCGGACGGTGTCGACGTCCTTGACGTTGGAGAGGCGCTCGATGTCGACGGACCCGTCGCCGAACTGTGCGGCGGCGGCCATGACGACGGTGTTGGCCGTCTCGCCACGAGCGTCGGAAAGAACGAAGATGAGGGGGACGACCTGACCGAAGATGTCGTCATCCAGATCGAGCTTAGTCACCACGAGTCCTCCTGTACCTATCAGGCTTCACGGGGCATACCCCGTCCCACCGTAGCCTACTTCTTCCGAGAGAGCGCGCCGATGTCGGCAATCCCCACGAAGACTTCAACGAAGCGATTGAGGAGGCGCAGGCGGTTCTCCCTTACCTCAGTATCCTCGTCCATGACAAGGACGTCGTCGAAGAATCGGTCGATGGGCGTCTTGAGTTCGGCAAGGGCGTCGATCGCCGCGCGGAAGTTCTTCTCGGCGAGCGCGGACGCGACCCTGCCCTCGCCCTCGTCGCAGGCAGCGAGCAGGGCGCGCTCGGCGTCGCCGAGAAGCGAGGCGTCGACGTCGGAGCCGAGGCTCGCGTCGGCGAGGTGGGCGGCGCGGGCGTACGCCGTGGCGAGGTCGTCGAAGACCTCGGGGCTCTGCGAGCGTGCGTCCTCGAGGGCGCGGGCGCGGGCCATGAACTCGACGGGGTCGATGACGCCCACCGCGGAGACGGCCTCGATCGTGTCGGGGCGCAGGCCCTCGTCGCGCGCGATGGCGACGAGGCGCGCCTGGAAGAACCTCACGACGGCGGCGGCCACCGCCTCGAGGTCGAACTCGAGGCCCTGGGCCTGGTAGGCGCCGAGCGCAAGGCCGATGAGCCGACGAAGGTCGCAGCCCGGGAGCGCGCGGAGCATGGCGATGACGCCGATGGTCGCTCGGCGGACCGCATAGGGGTCGGAGGACCCGGTGGGCGGCTCGTCGATCGCGAAGATGCCGCAGATGGTGTCGAGCTTGTCGGCGATGGCGACGCAGCGGCCGCAGGTGCCGGACGGGAGCTCGTCGCCGGCGAAGCGCGGGCGGTAGTGCTCGCGGATGGCGTCGCAGACCTCGGGGGCCTCGCCGGCGGCGGCGGCGTAGTAGCCTCCCATGACGCCCTGCTGGTTGGTGAACTCGACGACGGCCTGGGAGACGAGGTCGGCCTTGGCGAGGTGAGCGGCGCGCGCGGCGGCCGCGACCCCCGCCTCGTCCTCCCCCGCCTGCGTGGCGACGGCGGCGGCGAGCCCCTCCATGCGCTCGACCTTCTGGCGCATCGTGCCGAGCCGCTCCTGGAAGGTCACCGAGCCGAGGCGCTCAACGAACTCCTCCATCGGGCGCTTGAGGTCCTCGTCGTAGAAGAACTTGGCGTCGTCGAGGCGGGCGCGCACGACCTTCTCGTTGCCGGCGACGACGGTCTTGGAGACCGCGGGGTCGGCGTTCGAGACCACGACGAACTCGCGCGTGAGCTCTCCCGAGGCGTCGTAGATCGGGAAGTAGCGCTGGTTGGAGAGCATGGACTCGCAGATGATCTCATGCGGGACCTCGAGGAATGCCTCGTCGAAGGTGCCCACGAGGACCGTGGGCCACTCGCAGAGGTTCACGACCTCGTCGAAGATGCGCTTGGGGGTGTCCACGCGAGCGCCCCCGCGCTCGGCCTCGATGCGCGCGATGCCCTCGCGGATGGCCTCAGCCCGGCGCTCGGCCGAGAGCACGAAGGCCCGCTCGAGCGTGGCCTCGTAGTCGGCGGGAGACGCGACGACGTGCTCGCCCGGCGCCAGCACGCGGTGGCCGCGCGTGACGTTGGACGAGGTGACGTCGGCATAGGACACGGGGACGACGTCGGTGCCGAGAAGCGCGCAGATCCAGCGGATGGGGCGCACGAACGTGGCGTGCTCGGAGCCCCAGCGCTGGCTGCGGTAGTTGGGCCACTGCAGGCCGCCGATGACCTCGGCGGAGAGCCGGGAGAGGATGGGGGCGGCGGGCTCGGAGGGGACGCTCCTCTCGGCGAAGACGTACTCGTTGCCATCGGCGTCGACGCGGCGGACGAGGTCGGCGGCCTTGGCGCCGCACTTGCGGGCGAAGCCGAGGGCGGCCTTGGTGGGCGCGCCGGAGTCGTCGAACGCGATGGCGGCCTTCGGACCGCGCTTCACCTCGTGGATCTCCTCGGTCGCGACGGCGACGTCCGCGACGAGGGCGGCCAGGCGGCGCGGCGTGGAGATCACGCGCACCTCACCGTGGGAGAGCCCGGCGGCGTCAAGCCCCTTGGCGACGAGCCCGCCGAGCTGGCCGGCGGCGTTCATGAGCGGCGCGGACGGCATCTCCTCGGTGCCGATCTCAAGCAGGAAGTCTCGGGTCTCGGCCATCTAGGCCACCTCCCCCTTCTGTGCGTCTCCGTCGGTCTTTCCCGCCACCTCCGCGATGTAGCTCTCGCAGCAGAGCTTCGCGATCGTGCGGACGCGCAGGATGTAGTTGGCGCGCTCCGTCGCCGAGATGGCGCCGCGGGCGTCGAGCAGGTTGAAGGCGTGGGAGCACTTCATCACGCAGTCGTACGCCGGCAGCGGGAGGCGCCGCTCGAGGCACGAGTGGCACTCGGCCTCGTAGTCGTCGAACTTCTGCCGCATCATCTCGACGTTTGCCACCTCGAAGTTGTAGGTGGAGAACTCGTACTCGTTCTCGTGGAACACGTCGCCGTAGGTCATGGGCGTGCCGTCGGGCAGATACGACCAGACGACGTCGTAGACGGAGTCCACGCCCTGGATGTACATGGCGATGCGCTCGAGGCCGTAGGTGATCTCCACGGGCACGGGGTCGCACTCGATGCCGCCCACCTGCTGGAAGTAGGTGTACTGGGTGACCTCCATGCCGTCCATCCAGACCTCCCAGCCGAGGCCCCAGGCGCCCAGCGTCGGGCTCTCCCAGTCGTCCTCGACGAAGCGGACGTCGTGCTCGGCCGGGTCGAGCCCGATGGCCTTGAGGGAGCCGAGGTAGAGGTCCTGCGAGTCGACGGGGCAGGGCTTCAGGATCACCTGGAACTGGTAGTAGTGCTGCATGCGGTTGGGGTTCTCGCCGTAGCGCCCGTCCGCCGGGCGGCGGCACGGCTGCGGGTAGCAGGTCCGCCAGGGCTTGGGCCCGAGCGAGCGGAGCGTCGTGGCGGTGTGGAAGGTGCCCGCGCCCACCTCCGAGTCGTAGGGCTGCATGACGGTGCAGCCCTGGGCGGCCCAGTAGCGCTCGAGCGCGAGAATCATGTCTTGGAACGTCAGCGCGGAGTCTCTCATATCAGTCCTTCCCTAGGTCAGGGGCTAGAGCGCCCCGATGCGAGAGAGCGGCCAGTAGATGAACAGTGCCCTCGATGTTACGTCATCGACGCTCACGGGGCCGAAGTAGCGCGAGTCCTTGGAGTTGGTTCGGTTGTCCCCCATGACCCAGACGCAGCCGTCGGGGACGACGTAGGGGTACTCGATGCCCGCGGAGCCCTCGAGGTCCGAGAGCGAGTAGGTCGGCCTCCCGCCGACGTAGGGCTCATCGAGCGCCTCCCCGTCGACGTAGACGGCGCCGTCGACGAGGTCGATGGTCTGGCCGCCCACCGCGACGACGCGCTTGATGAGGGTCTCCCCGTCGAGCGGGCTCTCGAAGGTGACGATGTCGCCCTGGGCGGGCGCCTCGAAGCGCAGGCTCACCTTCTCGCCGAGCAGCATGTCGCCCTCGAGGATCGTGTCGCGCATCGACCCAGAGGGGACGTAGTAGGGCATCCCGACGAAGGTCCTGAGCAGGAACGCCACGCCGACCGCGAAGGCGACGCTCCCGATGATCCAGCCGTGGCGGGCGAGGAATCCCTCGCGCCCCGGGGCCTCATGACTCGCCATGAGCGCCGTCCCCCCTCGTCTCGCGCGCGACCCGCTCGGCGAAGTCGCGCTCCTCCGTCGTGAGCTCGGCCGCCCCCAGCAGGTCGGGCCGCCAGCGGGCGGTGCGCTCGATCGCGCTGCGCCTCCGCCAGGCGTCGACCCGGGCGTGGTCGCCCGAGAGGAGCACCTCGGGCACCTCCATGCCGCGATAGCTCGCGGGGCGGGTGTACTGGGCGTACTCGAGCAGGCCGGCGGAGGAGAACGACTCGTCCTCCGCGCTCCTCTCGTCGCCCAGGGCGCCCGGCAGCAGGCGGACCGTCGCGTCGATGACCACGAGCGCCGCCAGCTCGCCGCCCGTGAGGACGTAGTCGCCGAGCGATATGACCTCGTCGGCGAGCGAGTAGGCGCGCTCGTCCATGCCCTCGTACCGTCCGCAGACGAGCAGCACGCGCTCGCGCCGCGAGAGCTCCTCGGCGCGCGCCTCGTCGAAGCGGGCGCCGCAGGGCGAGAAGAACACGACGTGGGGCGCGGGGCCGTGCGACGAGAGGTCGTCGATCGCCTCGAAGATGGGGGCGGGCTTCATGAGCATCCCCTGCCCCCCGCCGAACGGCGCGTCGTCCACCGTGCGGTGGCGGTCGTGCGTCCAGTCGCGCAGGTCGTGCGCGCGGAACTCGAAGACGCCCGCGCGCTGGGCGCGGCCCATGATGGACGCGTCGAGATAGGGGGCGAAGACGTCGGGGAAGACGGAGAGGGTCTCGAATATCACAGCGACCCCCCCTCCCCCGGCCAGCCGAGCCCGCGCGGGACGCGGATGGGGATGGGCCCCTCGTCGGGCACCGTCGAGACGACCTCGTCGACCACCGGGACGAGGACCTCGCCGCCGCCGTCGACGTCGAGGACCCACACGTCGTTCGCGGGGCCGCTCATGACCTCGCGTATCCGCGCGCGGCGGCCGTCCCCCTCGCCCACGACCTCCCGGCCCACGAGGCGCTCCGGGTCGTGCAGGGCGAGGTCCTCCGGCAGGTCGCGCTCGCGGGCGAGCAGGAACCGGCCGACGAGGCGCTCGGCCGACGAGACGTCGCCGACGCCCGAGAGCGCGACGAGTCTCCCCGCGCGCCCCTCTCCCGAGGCCGAGACGACGGTGCGCCAGCGCGGCCCCTTGAGCTCGGGCGGCAGCACGGCGACCTCGAGCCCCTCGCGCACAAGTGAGGGAAGGCCGTGGACGGGCTCCGTCACGACCTCCCCTCTTCTCCCGCGCGCCTTGGCGACGCGGGCTATGGTCCTGTAGCGCTCGCGCATGCGCCCCTAGCCTACGACCTCGACCTCGACCATCGTGCCCACGCGCTGCCCGAGGGCGCGCGCGAGAGTGCGGATGGCCTTGATGGTGCGGCCCTTGCGGCCGATGACGCGTCCGGCGTCGTCCTCGGAGCACGTGACCTCGATGAGGGACGAGCCCTCGCTGTCCGTCACGTCGAGCGACACGGCCTCCTGGTCGTCGACGAGCCCGCACACGATGTACTCGACGAGGTCGGCGACCCGGTCGGACGGGAGCTCGCGCCCCTGCGCCCCGTCGAGCGCGCTGTCCGTGGCCTCCATGGGGCGCGCCTACTCGGCGTCGGCCTCGGCGGCAGCCTCGGCGGCGGCAGCGGCCTTGGCGGCGGCCTTCTTGGAGAGCTTCGCCTTCTTCTCGACGACGGGCTCGCCGGTGCGGGCGATGTCGATCAGGTGGGCGACGGCGTTGGTCGGCTGGGCGCCCTTGGCGACCCACTCGTCGACCTTCTCGAGGTTGATGTCGATGACCTTCGGGGTGGTCAGCGGGTTGTAGCGGCCGACCTCCTCGATGTAGCGGCCGTCGCGCGGCATGCGGCCGTCGGCGACGACGACGCGGTAGTACGGGCGCTTCTTGGCACCGTGGCGGGCCAGGCGAATCTTAACTGCCAATGAAAACTCCTCCGATACGTGCGGTGCGCGTGGTTGGTAGGTAGGCCGCACCGCATAGCCACATAGCAGTTAGACATCATACCGCTCCTCAATGTGGTCGCAAGGTGCAGTTTTTGTGAACGGCTGGCGTCGAGTCCGTGCGCGCCCGGGCGAGTTCAGGAGAAATTAAGGCTCGGTGGGTAGGATAGCAGCGACAAGTGCAGCCGAGGCCGACAGGGGGCACCTATGAACATACTGGTCGTCGAGGACGAGAGAAACCTCGCGGACGCCATCGTCCGCATCCTGGAGGGGGCCTCCTACAACGCCGAGGCGGTCTACGACGGCACCTCCGGGCTCAGGTCGGCCCTCTCGGGGGCCTACGACGCCGTGGTGCTCGACGTGATGCTGCCCGGCATGAGCGGCTACGACGTGGTGCACGAGATGCGGCGCGAGGGCTCCGCGACGCCCGTGCTGCTCCTCACCGCCCGCTCCTCGACCGCCGACAAGGTCGAGGGCCTCGACTCCGGCGCGGACGACTACATGACGAAGCCCTTCGAGGCGGCCGAGCTCCTCGCCCGCCTGCGGGCCCTCACGCGCCGCCGCGGCGACGTCATGCTCGACGAGCTGACCTTCGGCGACATCCGCCTCGACCTCGAGACGCACGACCTCTCCTGCGGCGAGTCCTCCGTCCACCTCTCCGGCAAGGAGTTCGAGGTCATGAGCGTCCTCATGAGCTCCTCGGCACGCGTCGTCTCCAAGCAGGACCTCCTCCTCAAGGTCTGGGGGGCCGACGCCGAGGCGTCCGAGAACTCCGTCGAGGCCTACGTCTCGTTCCTGCGCAAGAAGCTCGCCCACGTGGGGTCCGCCGTCCAGATCACGACCCTCAGGATGCTCGGCTACCGCCTTGAGACGTTCGAGCGATAGCGCCCGGCGCGAGCCGATGCTCGCGCGGCTGCGCCGCAACTTCATCGCCGTCGCGATGTCGATCGCCGGCGCCGTCCTTCTCGCCTCGCTCGGCTCCTCGTTCTTCTCGTCCTACACCACGCAGCAGGCCCTGACCGACGACCTGCTCACGCGCGCGCTCTCCGCAGAGAGCTGGGCCGCCGCCAGAATCGGCGACGGCGACGGGCGTGGCGCGGACGTCATGCTCGCCGTCGCGGTCGACGTGGGGTTCGACGGCACGGTCAGCCTGAGCAGCGCCACCCCCCTCACGATCTCCGACCCCGCGCTCGAGGAGCTTCTCGCCGAGGCGCTCTCGAGCGAGTCGGCGTCCGGGAGGAACTCCTCCTATCACGTTGCCTGGATGCGGGCCTCGACGCCCAGCGGCTGGCGCGTGGCCCTCGCCGACACCTACTCGAGGGACGCCGCCCTGCGCGCGCAGGCGACGATGGACGCGGCCATCTTCCTCGTGGCCATGGCCGCGCTCCTGCTCGTCGTGAGGCGCCTCGCCCGCTGGATCCTGCGCCCCGTCGAGGAGGCGTGGGACCAGCAGAGGCGCTTCGTCTCCGACGCCTCGCACGAGCTCAAGACCCCGCTCGCCGTGATACTCGCCAACGCGCAGATCCTCGAGACGGCCGAGGGCGTGCCCGAGGACGCCCGACGCTGGGCGAGAAGCACGGCGGAGGAGGCCAAGCACATGAAGGGCCTGGTCGAGGACCTGCTCACCCTCGCGCGCGCCGACGAGCAGCGGGCCTCCGGGGAGCGCGCCGCCGCCGAGCGCGTGGACCTCAGCGCGCTCGTCGACGGCTGCGCGCTCGAGTTCGACGCCGTCGCCTTCGAGCGGGGCTGCTCGATCGAGAGCTCCCTCGAGCCCGGCCTCTCCGTCGTCGGGGACCCCTCGCAGCTCGGGAGGCTCGTGCGGACGCTGCTCGACAACGCGACGAAGTACGCCGCGCGCGGCACCGAGGTGCGCGTCGCGCTCGCCCGGGAGGGTCGGCGCTGCCGCCTTGCGGTCACCAACCTCGGCGACGTCATCGCGCCAGAGGACCTCGAGCACCTCTTCGAGCGGTTCTACCGCACCGACCGCGCGCGCGAGCGCCAGCCGCAGGGGGGCTTCGGGCTCGGCCTCGCGATCGCACGCAGCATCGCCGAGGCGCATGGCGGCACGATCGGGGCCGCCTCGAGCCCCGAGGAGGGGACGACCTTCACCGTCCTTCTCCCCCTCGCCTGACGAGGACGACCTGGCCGAGCGATGGGTCGCCGCCGTCAGAAGTCCGACTTGTTCAGCGGGGCCGTGTCAGAGGTCCTCTGCCTGAAGCGCAGGTCGCGCCCGTAGCCCACCGCCGCGTCCCCGAAGCGGTCGCGGACGGCGTCCGTCACGCGGCCGAGCGCCGAGAGGTCTCGCGTCACGCCCGCGTCGCTTCCGGCGGAATCGCCGAAGAGCGCGAGCTGCTCCGCGCCCGGCCCGTCGAACCCCGACACGCCCACCCCCACGAGCCGCGCCGGCATCCCCGGCGCCCACACCTCGTCGAGCAGCGCCGCGGCCGCCCTCCCGAAGACGCGCTCGTCGTCGGTCGGCGCGGGGAGCGCGCGCTGGGCGGTGTGCCCGTGCCCGACGTCGTACTTCAGCTTGAGCGTCACCGTGCGCCCCTTGAGGCCCTTGCGGCGCAGGCGGCGCCCCACGACGGCGGCGACGTGCAGTATCGCGGCCTCGATCTCGTCACGCTCCGTCAGGTCGGACGAGAAGGTGCGCTCGTTGGAGACCGACTTGACGTCGTCGGGCGCGGCGGCCTCGGCGACGCGGCTCCGCTCGCGCCCGGCGGCCCGCACCGCCATCCTGGGGCCGAGGACGCCGAACTCCCGCTCGAGCGCGCGCACGTCGGCGCGTGAGAGCTCGCCGAGCGTGCGGATGCCCATGCGCCTCAGGCGCTCCTCGGTCGCGGGGCCGACGCCGCTCATGGCGCCCACCGGCAGCGGGGCGAGAAACGCCCGCTCGGTGCCGGGCGGGACCACGGTGAGGCCGCGGGGCTTCTCGCGCTCGGAGGCGATCTTGGCGACGGTCTTGTTGGCCCCGAGCCCGATGGAGCAGGTGACGCCGAGCTCGGCCACCCTCCTCTGGACGCGGCGGCAGATGGCGACGGGGCTCTCGCGCGAGAAGCGCCCCGGGGTGACGTCGAAGAACGCCTCGTCGATGGAGACCTGCTCGACGAGGGGCGTCTCCTCTCCGAGGATTCCCATCACCCGGGCGCTCATCTCGCGGTAGCGGTCGAATCGCCCCTGCGTCCATATTGCGTCGGGGCACAGGCGACGCGCGGTGGCCGAGGGCATGGCCGAGCGCACGCCGAAGCGCCGCGCCTCGTATGACGCCGTGGAGACCACCCCGCGGCGATCCGCCGAGCCGCCCACGATGACGGGCCTCCCCCGCCACTCGGGATGGTCGAGCTGCTCGACGGACGCAAAGAAGGCGTCGAGGTCAAGCAGGCCCACGGCCGGGCCCTCCCACTCCAGGGGCACGATGTTCGAAGCTCCGTCCATGGGACGATTATACGTTGCCTAAAGGGGGACAGGCCCCATTTAGGCATTCCTGCGACGATGGGTCGCGTGCGAGATCGTGCTTCTCCCTATGCCCGTGAGGCGCTCGACCTGCCGGATGGTGAGGCCCGCATCGCGCATCAGCTGAAGGAGCCGGTCTCTCTCGGCGCGGCCCATCGCCTTCAGGGCGGAGGGCTCGACGTCCCCGAGGGTCTCGCGCGCCACGGCGAGCGCCTCGTCGTCTGACACGCGTGCCCCCAGCCGCTCAACGTAGCCGAGGTAGTCGGCGCCTGCGCTGAAGTCGACGAACCCCTCTGGCCCGCCGAGCATGTCGAGGACGGTCCCCGTGCGTGCCAGAATCGTGGCGCCGCCGGCATACTCGGCGTAGCTGCTCCACGGATACTCCTCCGCGCGGCATATGCCGGCGCGCGCCGGGTTGTCGTGGATGTAGCGCACGACCTGAAGGAGCTGGCGGTCCGAGGTGACGGGGACGCTCTTGAACCTCCCGTCGAAGACGTGGCCGACATGCCCGGTAAGCCGGTTGAAGTGCGCGACATAGCGTCCGGCGAGCCGATGCATGGCATGGCTGAGCTCGTCTGCCGAATCCTCGAGGAGCAGGTGGACGTGGTTGCTCATGAGGCACCACGCGAGCACGTTGATCCCGGCGTCGCCCAGGCATTCCCGCGCGAGCAGAAGGAAGAGCCTCCTGTCGCCGTCGCACTCGAATATGATCTGACGTCCGCTGCCGCGCAGGACGACATGGTAGAAGCCCTGCTCGGCACGAACCCTGGGGCTTCGCGCCATGATTGCCTCCTCACCGCGTGGCAAGAAGGCTAGCACGATGCGGACGAGATAGCTTGCCTAAAAGGGGCCTGTCCCCTTTTAGGCAAGGTCGAGGCGAGGGGCGTCGCCCCAGAGGGTCTCGAGGCGGTAGAAGTCGCGCGACTCGGGGCGGAAGACGTGGACGACGACCGAGCCGTAGTCGACGAGCACCCAGGAGAGCGCCTCCCTCCCCTCGCAGGAGAGGGGCGAGACGCCGCAGTTCTTGGAGACGCGTTCCCGGACCTCGTCGACGATGGCGTCGACCTGGCGGGCGTTCGCCCCGGTGCAGATGACGAAGTAGTCGCAGACGTCGGTGAGCGACGTGAGGTCGAGGCAGACGAGGTCCTCCGCCTTCTTGTCGTCCGCTGCATGGGCGGCGACGCGGGCGATCTCGAGCGGGGTGAGGGGCATGTTCTTCTCCTTACGGGCGACCCTCGGCGCGGCGCGCGGCGAGGGCGTTGTAGACTTCGATGGTGCCGGGATAGAGGTAGCGTCCTCCCTCGAGGACGTAGACGATGCCGCCGACGAAGGACTCCCAGAAGAGGTCGTCAAGCGACGCCACGCCCACGAGCGAGCGGCTCCGCTCGATGCCGGGCGTGTCAGGCCGGAGCGGCTCGATCCCGTCCGCGACGAAGAGCACCTCGTCGAGCGGGGACATGTCAGGCGCGGCGGAGGTGTGGACGGATATGGCGTGCCACACCTCGGAGGGCAGCTCGGGGTAGCGCGCCGGCAGCGTCCGGGCGGCGATCACGCCATGGAGCAGCGGAAGGACGAGCTCGAGGTCGACCCCGAAGTCGAGGCCGAGCCCGCGCGCGGCCTCGAGCTGCTCAGAGGCGGAGGACGCCTTGGCCCAGTCGTGGAGCAGCCCCGCGGCGCGCGCGAGGAAGGGGTCCACCCTGTAGGCCACCGCGAGCCGCTCGGCGGTCCGGGCGACCGAGAGCGAGTGCGCGAGGCGTCGCTGCTTCCTCGCGAGGTGCCCGGAGACGTCGGACTCGATCCTCGCGAGGAGCGCGCGCTCCTCGGGCGCGTACGCGACGGCCCCGGCGCGACTCCTGCCGCCCACTAGGAGACCACCTCCCCGGTCTGGCCGTACCTTCCCCTGCTGGCGCCATAGAGGCCGTGCTTGTGGAGGTATCCCGTGACCTGGTCCGGCGTGAGGTAGCGCAGGCTCTGCCCGGCACGCACGCGCTCGCGGAGGTAGCTCGACGAGATGGCGAGCGCGGGGACGGAGAGGTACGTCACGTCGAAGTCGAGCCCCGAGGCGGCGATGACGTCCCAGGCGCGGTCGAGGTCATAGCCCGGGCGCGTCGCGCCCACGAGGTGCGCGAGCCGGGCGATGTCCGCGGCGTCGCGCCAGGTGACGATCTCGGTGATGGCGTCGGCGCCCGTGATGAAATAAAACTCGACGTTAGGCGGGTAGAGCCCGCGGAGCAGCCGGAGCGTGTCGGCCGTGTAGGTAACGCCGTCACGGTCTATCTCGAAGCGCGAGGCGACGAAGTGGGGGTTGTCGGCCGTCGCGAGCAGCGTCATGGCGAAGCGCTCCTCGCCCGAGGTGACGTCCTGGTCGAGCTTGAAGGCCGGGCGTCCGGCCGGCATGAACACCACGAGGTCGAGCCCGAGGTCGTCGAAGGCCTGCTCCGCCGCGACGAGGTGGCCGTGGTGGATGGGGTCGAAGGTACCGCCCATGATGCCGAGGCGATAGGTGCGCCCCTCGTCCGCCCCGAGGACGGGCAGGTCGGCGGCGCGCAGCGCGGAGACGTCGACGCTCATCGCACCTGCCCGTCCCCGCGGGCGAGGTACTTCGTCGTGGTGAGCGCCGCGGCGCCCATGGGCCCGCGCGCGTGGAGCTTCTGGGTCGAGATGCCGATCTCGCCGCCGAGCCCGAAGACCCCTCCGTCGGTGAAGCGGGTCGAGGCGTTGGCGTAGACGGCTGCGGCGTCGACCCCGGCGAGAAACGCCTCGCAGGCGCCGTAGGACTCGCTCACGATGGCCTCGGAGTGCCCGGTCCCGTAGCGGTTGACGTGCTCGATGGCCTCCTCGACGCCCTCGACGCAGCAGACGGACATCTTGAGGTCCAGGTACTCGGTCCCCCAGTCCTCCTCGGTGGCGGCCCCCATCTCGACGCCGCACGACGCGGCGACGGAGCGGGCCGCATCGTCGCCCACGAGCTCGACCCCCCGCTCGGAGAGGGCGAGAAGGACGGGCGGCAGGAGCCGCGCCGCGGCGCACGAGTCGACGAGGAGGGACTCCGCGGCGTTGCAGACCCCGGGGCGGGAGCACTTGGCGTTCGTGACGATCCGCACGGCCTTCTCGGCGTCGGCCTCGCGATTGAGGTAGATGTGGCAGTTGCCGGTGCCCGTCTCGATGACAGGGACGGTCGCGCGCTCCACGCAGCGGCGGATCAGCGCGGCGCCGCCCCGCGGTATGAGGGCGTCGACGAGGTCGTTGGCGCGAATGAGCTCGTCGGTCTCCGTGTGGGCGGCGTCGTCGGAGACGTACTGCAGGGCGTCTGCGGGCAGCCCCGCCTCCGAGAGCGCGTCGCGGCATGCGGCGGCGATCGCCTCGCAGGACTCGCGGGCCGCGGAGCCGCCCTTCAGGACGCAGGCGTTCCCGGAGCGCACGCAGAGCGCGAACGCGTCCGCCGTGACGTTGGGCCGCGCCTCGTAGACGATGGCGACGACGCCGAGCGGGACGCTGACCTGCTCGATGCGGACCCCGCACTCGAGGGTGCGCCCGCCGACGACGCGGCCGAGCGGGTCGTCCTGGCGCGCGATGTCCTCGAGGGCCGAGGCGATGGAGCGAAGGCGCCCGTCGTCGAGCAGCAGGCGGTCCTGGAGGGGCGCCGGCATGCCGGCCTCCCTCCCCCGCGCGAGGTCCCGCGCGTTCGCCGCGCAGATGTCGGCGGAGCGCTCGAGGATGAGCCGCGCGGCGGCGCGTATGGCGCTCGATCTGTCGGCCGCGCTCGAGCGACCGAGCCGTATGGACGCCTCGCGAGCGAGCGAGGCCTTGGTGCGAGCCTCTGACATGGGCCGCTCCTTTCGCAGGGTCTGACCCCGATTATATAGCGTCCGCCGCGCCGCGGCCCCGCGGGCAGGGGGCTAGAAGACGAGGAGGTCGTCGCGGTGGACGGCCGGCTGGGCGCGGTCCTGGCCGAGGAACCGCGCGATGACGTCCAGCTTGATGCCGCGGACGCGGCCCATGTCCTCCGACGAGTAGCGCGCCACGCCGCGGCCGATGACGTCGCCCTCGGGCGAGCGGACGTTCACGACGTCCCCCGCGGCGTAGCCGCCCGTCGTCGAGACGACGCCGACGGGCAGGATCGAGGCGCCGTTCTCGAGGACGGCGCGCGCGGCGCCCTCGTCGAGGGTGATCGTGCCGCGCGGGACCTCCGCGAGACCGATCCAGAGCTTCCTGCCGCCCTCGTGGGGGGAGCCTGCGGGCGCCTCGAAGCGCGTGCCGACGGCCTCGCCGGAGACGACCTGCTCGAGCACCCGCTCGCGCCGGCCGCGGCAGACGACCATGGGGATGCCCGCGGCGAGCATCGCGCGGGCTGCGCGGAGCTTGGAGGCCATCCCGCCCGTCCCGAACGAGGTCCCCGCGCCCCCCGCGACGGACATGAGCTCGTGGGTGACCTCGCTCACGCGGCCGATCAGCTCGGCCCCCGGGTCCTCCTGGGGGTTGGCGGTGTAGAGGCCCTCGACGTCCGAGCAGATGACGTAGAGGTCGGCCCCCACGAGCGCGGCGACCAGCGCGCCGAGCATGTCATTGTCGCCGAAGGCGAACTCGGCGGTCGAGACGGTGTCGTTCTCGTTGACGACGGGGACCGCGCCGAGCTCGAGCAGGCGAGTGAGCGTGCTCCTTGCGTTGAGGAAGCCGTCCCGGTCCATGACGTCCCGTCGGGTGAGCAGGACCTGACCGCAGGGGATGCCCCGCTCGGCGAGGACGTCGGCGTACGCCTGCGTGAGGTTCGCCTGCCCCGCGGCGGCGCACGCCTGCAGCGTGGCGATGTCGTCCGGGCGCTCGGCGAAGCCGAGGACGTCACGGCCGGCGGCCGCGGCGCCCGAGGACACGACGACGACCCGCGTCCCCCGCGCGACGAGGGCGGCGACCTGGTCGCAGAGCGAGCGGATGAAGGCGCGGTCGAGCGCCCCGCCCCCGTCGACGAGGGTGGAGGACCCGACCTTGACGACCAGCAGCCTCGGGACGCCCATCTAGGCCTCGCCCTCCCCCGCCAGGACCTCGTCGTCCCCGTCCGCGACCTCGTCGAAGTCGGGGGCCTCGTCGGCGCCCTCGAAGGTGAAGGCGAGCTCGAGGATGCGGACCTCGTCGCCGCTGACGGCGCCCGCCTTCGCGAGCGCGTCGTCGAGCCCGCACCGGGAGAAGCGGTGCTGGAGGTAGGCGACGGCCTCGTCGTTGTCCCAGTCGGTCTGGACGACCATGCGCTCCACCTGCGAGCCGGTGACGCGCCAGGCGTGGCGCTCCTCGCGGGAGACGCGGATCTGGCGGTCGCGGCGCTGCCGCTCGAGCTCCCAGCGATCGCTGAGGTCGGGGGCGGGCCCGGACTCCACCGCGGCGGCGCGCAGGCGCGCGACGTCGGCCGCGCAGGCGCTCACGAGGGCGTCGAGCCCGACGCCCGTGGCGGCAGAGACCGAGAAGAACGCCCGCCCGTCGGCCTCAGCGGCGGCGCGCAGGCGCTCAACCTGGTCATCGACGCCCGGAAGGTCGCACTTGTTGGCCACGACGATCTGCGGGCGCTCGGCGAGCTCGGCGGCATAGGCCGAGAGCTCGGCGTTGATGGCGTGGTAGTCCTCGACCGCGTCGCGGCCCTCGTAGCCGCCCGTCACGTCGACAACGTGGAGAATGAGCGCGGTGCGCTCGATGTGCCGCAGGAACTGGTGGCCGAGGCCCCTGCCCTCGCTCGCGCCCTCGATGAGCCCGGGCACGTCGGCGACGACGAAGGACTGGCCGCTGGCGGCGCGGGCGACGCCCAGGTTGGGGACCAGCGTCGTGAACGGGTAGTCGGCGATCTTGGGGCGCGCGGCGCTGATGCGCGCGATGATGGAGCTCTTGCCCACCGACGGCATGCCCACGAGCGCGACGTCGGCCATGAGCTTCATCTCGAGCTCGATCCAGTGCTCGCGCGCGGGCTCGCCCTTCTCGGCGAAGGCCGGGGCGCGGCGGACGGAGGTGACGAAGTGGATGTTGCCTCGCCCCCCGGCGCCGCCGGGCGCGACGACCACGCGCTCCCCGGGGCGCGTGAGGTCGGCGATGTCGTAGGCGGGCGTCTGGGTCTCGGGGTCGAGCTCGCGGACGACCGTCCCGACCGGCACGCGCAGCACGAGGTCCGCCCCGTCGCGCCCGTGCCGGCGGGCGCCCTGGCCGTGCGTCCCGCGCTCCGCGCGGAAGTGGTGCTTGTAGCGGAAGTCGATGAGCGAGGAGAGCTGGGGGTCGGCCTCGACGATGACGTCGCCGCCGCGCCCTCCGTCCCCGCCGTCGGGGCCTCCCTTGGGCACATAGGCCTCGCGCCGGAACGACATGCAGCCCGCGCCGCCGTCGCCGCCCTTGACGTTGATGTGGGAAAGATCGGTAAACGTGTTCTCCACGCGCTTCTCCTTTGGTCGGAACCCCATGGTACGGCAACCGCCCGGCAGCGTCCAACCTGCGGGCACGCACCCCGGCGGGGCGAGCCCCGCGTCCCCCGGGCATCCGCGCACCCCAGCTCCCCGCTCGTCGGGGCCAGCGTGTTCAGCCCGCGTCTGGCGAGGCGACGGGCCCCGCCGCGAGTTCTGCAGCCACGCGCCCCCCGCGTGGCGAAGCTGTCCGAGCGCCGGGGTCCGTCGCCTCGCCAGACGCGGCCCGGGATACGAAAAGGGCCCCGACGAGCGGGGCCCTGGGGTGCGATATGACCGAGACTTACGCCTCGCGGACGTGCACGCGGTGCTTGACGCCCTTGGTGAACTCGACGGTGCCGGCGGTGAGGGCGAACAGGGTGTCGTCCTTGCCGATGCCGACGTTGTCACCGGGGTGGATGTGGGTGCCGCGCTGACGGACGAGAATCTCGCCGGCCTTCACGAACTGGCCGCCGTAGCGCTTGGTGCCCAGACGCTGGGCGTTGGAATCGCGGCCGTTGCGGGACGAGCCGAGACCTTTCTTGTGAGCCATGGTGTGACCTGCCTTCTACTCAGATACGAAACTACGCGGGAATCTCGACGACCTGGAGCTTCGTCAGGTTCTGACGGTGGCCCTTGGTGCGGTGATAGCGCTTGCGCTTCTTGAGCTTGAAGACGAGGACCTTCTCGCCCTTGAACTGGTCGACGACCTCGGCGGTGACCTTCTTGCCCTGGAGGGAGGCGGGGTCGACGATGGTCGTGGTGCCGTCGTTCAGGAGAAGGACGTCAAGCTCGACCTTGTCGCCAGGCTGCGCGTCGAGCTTCTCGACGTCGATGACGTCGCCCTTGGCAACCTTATACTGCTTGCCACCAGTTGCTACGATTGCGTACATGTGCGAAACCCTTCATTGCTGGCGTGAATGCAACAGTTGCTTATATTACTAGCAGCGCCCTCGCGCGTCAACGAGGAGTTGCCGTGACCTGCGGGTCCGTAAGGGAAAAGACGGCGCCCGAGCTCATGCGGGGACGATGCGGCCTTGCTCAGGATAGCGGCGCGCGCGGCTCGCTCGCAAAAAACTAGAGAGGCTCCACAAGACGCCCATCTTCCTCATGGCGCTGCGCGACCCTGCGAACGCGCACGGCGTCGGGCATGCCGCGCCCGACCTCGGCGAGCGCCGCGTCGATGAGGGCGCACGGGCGGAGCGAGGCGCGCTCGCCCGAGCGCGTCTCCACGCGGACCCGCACCGAGCCGCGGGGGCCGTCCTCGGCCGAGAGGCCCACGAGCGTCGAGCGCAGATCGACGGTCTTCTCGCGCTCCCCGCGCAGGTAGGTGAGGGTCCCACGCGCCCGCAGGGACTCCACGGCGCGCTCGATCAGGCCGGCGTCGGCGGGCGACGCCACGAGCTCGACCTCCCAGCTCGAGCGGTCCAGCCACGCCTCGAGGGCAGGGGCGGAGCCGGGCGCGTAGGCGGCGCGCGTCGGGGCGAGCGCCGGCGGCGTGGCGGCGCGCAGGAGGCCCAGCGCCTCCTCGGCGTCGACGCGCTCGGTGAGCCGGACGTCGTAGTACTCGCACGCCGAGCTCGCCCCGACGGGCAGGGCGCCCGAGAACTGGAGACGCATGCGCCGGGCGAACCCGTTGCCGATCGAGAACGGCAGCCCGGCGCGCCTGACGCAGCGCTCCACGGTGGCGATCACCTCGAGGTGGCCGAGGTAGGCGAGTCGCTCGTCCTTTCCGTACTCCACGCGCAGGCGCGCGAGCTCGGCCTTGGTCGGAAGGTCCTGCGGGCGCCCCGAGAAGGGCTGCTGCCTCGTCATGAGCGCACCCCCTGAATGACGTTGCCGACGCCGAGCGCGGGGCACACCCCGCAGCCGGTGCAGCTCTCCCGCGTGCAGTCGGGCGTGGTGACCCCCTCCACGGCGCGCAGCCACTCGCGCTGCAGGTAGCCCTTGGCAACGCCGGGCGACGTGTGGTCCCAGGGCAGCGCCGCGGAGAGCGGGAACTCCTCGCACGCCACCTCGGCGAGGCCGAGGCCGCACTCGCTCGCGGCGCGCTCCCAGAGGTCGAACCTGAACTCGCTCGTCCACGCGTCGAAGGCGCAGCCGAGCTCCCAGGCGCGCCGGACGAGCGCGAAGCCGGCGCGCCCCATCTTGGAGAGCGCGCCCTCGACGAGCGACACGTCGGCGTCGTGGTACGAGACGCGAATGGCTCGGTCGCGGACCTCGTGCAGCAGGAGCTGCTGGCGGCGGCGGACCTCGTCGGGGTCGAGCTGGCCCACCCACTGGAAGGCGGTGTAGGCCTTGGGCACGAGCACGGCCACGGATATCGAGACCGACACGCCGCTCTTGGGGCCTCGCCCCACGACCTCGCGTCCGATCTCGAGCACGCGCTCGGCCATCCGCGCGATCCCGACGACGTCCTCGTCCGTCTCTGTCGGCAGCCCGATCATGAAGTAGAGCTTCATGCGCCGCCACCCCTGGGCGAAGGCGTTGCGCGCGGCGCGCTCGAGGTCATCCTCGGTCACGTTCTTGTTGATGACGTCTCTCAAGCGCTGGCTCCCGGCCTCGGGGGCGAAGGTGAGCCCCCCGCGCTTCCCTCCCGCCACAGCCGCCGCCATGTCGACCCCGAACGAGTCGAGGCGCTGCGAGGGGATGGAGACGCGGATGCCCCTCCCCGCGAGCCCCTCGTTCATGCCGCCCAGGATCTCCTCGCACTGGGAGTGGTCGGTCGTGGAGAGCGACGTGAGCGAGATCTCGTTGTGGCCGCTGGCGAGAAGCCCCTCCACGCCGCACGAGACGACCTGCTCCGCCGGGCGCTCGCGCACGGGGCGATACGTCATGCCGGCCTGGCAGAAGCGGCAGCCGCGCGCGCAGCCGCGCAGCACCTCGAGCGAGAGCCGGTCCTGGACGATGCCCATGTAGGGGACGATCCTCTGGGCGACGGCGGGAGTCCCCGCGAAGTCCTGGAGGCAGCGCTTGAGGACGACCTCGGGGACGTCCTCCCCCGCCCTCGGCACCGCGCGGCCCCAGCGCGTGGTCGTCTCGTCCACCGCCACGTCGTAGAGCGACGGTACGTAGGTGCCGGGGACGCGCGCCAGGCGGCGCAGGACCTCGGCGCGGGGGACGCCCTGCGCCCGGGCGTCGCGAATGCACGCGCACGCCTCGACGATTGACTCCTCCCCGTCGCCGAGCAGGACGGCGTCGAGCGCGGGGGCGATAGGCTCGCAGTTCCAGGCGGACGGGCCGCCCGCCAGGATGATGGGGTCGTCCTCGTCGCGCTCGGCGGACGTGAGCGCGATGCCGGCGAGGTCGAGCGTCTCGAGGACGTTGGTGGCGATGAGCTCGTGCGCGAGCGTGAACCCGATGGCGTCGAACGAGGCGAGCGGCGCGGAGCCCTCGAGGGAGAGCAGCGGAACGCCGCGCTCGCGCATGAGCGCCGCCATGTCCCTCCAGGGGAGGTAGCAGCGCTCGCAGCTCATGTCCGGCTGGGCGTTCACGGCGTTGTAGAGGATGGCCACGCCGAGGTTGGGCTGCCCCACCTCGTAGACGTCGGCATAGACCATGCAGAGGTGGAAGGGCCCCTCCTGCTCCTCGCACGCGCCCCACTCGTGGTCAAGGTAGCGGGAGGGATGCTCGACCTGCGAGAGGAGCGGCTCGACGAGGTGGAAGAGGTTCTCGCGCCGCGCCCTCATGCCGCTCCCCCGCCGATCGTGACGTAGTCGTCCGCGCGAGGGGTCGCGGGGAGGGCCTGCGAGGCCGGGGCCGGGGCCGCGGGTGCCGCGCCCTCGGCGGGGCGGCCCGCGCGACCGTCGTCCTCGAGCTCGAGCCGCAGCCTGATGGCGCGCGCCGTGGCGACGGTCCCCCCGTAGCCGACGCAGGCCTTGAGGATGGCGCCCAGCCCCGGGACGAGCCCCACGAGGGCGCGGGCGAGCGAGCGGTACGCGACGCCGCCGCCCATGACGCCGGCGAGCTCGGCCAGCCGCTCGAGGTCGACGTCTCGCCCGTACGCGGCGGCGATGTCGAGCGCGAGGGAGCACTGGCTCGCGCACATGATGGGAAAGTCGGAGCCCGGGATGAGGCTCACCGCGCCCACCGCCGCGTTCTCGAGCGCCCTGCGCGCCACGAGCGCGTCGGTCACCGCACGGCGGCAGAAGGGGAAGTTGGCCGCGAGCGCGAGCGGCTTGTCCGCGGATCGGGCGAGCCAGGCGGCGAGGCCGTCGAGGAGCGCGGCCTCGCTCGAGCCGGCGATGATGCCCACGAGCGGGGCGGTCTGCTCGCCGAGCCCGAGCGGCGGAACGTCGAGCGCCCCCTCGGCGACCATGGCGACGGGCACCCCGGCCCCGGCGTAGGCGCGCGCGAGCGCCGCGCAGGGGCCCTCGCCCACGAGGACGAGCGCGACGTCGGCCGGCTCCGAGCCCTCGGGCGCGGCGGCGAGGCCGCGCACGTCGACGATGCCTCCGGGCCGCTCCGCGACGAGCGCGCCCCGCACGGCGGCGACGACCGCGCGCGGGCAGGTCGCGTCCACGTGGATGCGCACGACCACCCGCTCGTCACGCTGGGCGAACGAGCTCCTCCCCGAGGAGAGCACCTCGAGCGCCCTGCCCAGGGTGACCCTTCGCGTTGCCATGCCTTCCTCCCCTCCTTCCGGGGCGGCGCCCCGGGAACTGCCTCATGCCACCTTCTGGCGGTGCCTCCACACCGACTGCACGACCCCGACCGCCGCCATCTGCACGATCATGGACGACGACCCGTAGCTGATGAACGGGAGCGGGATTCCCGTGATCGGCATGATCCCGATGCACATGCCCACGTTCTCGAGGACCTGGAAGGTCCAGAGCGCCGCGCACCCCACGAGCACGAGCTTGGAGAACGGCGACTCCACGCGCATGGCCAGCAGAATCGTGGCGAAGATCATCCAGGCGAAGAGGCCGAGAAGGACGACCGACCCCACGAATCCGAACTGCTCGGCGAAGGTCGCGAAGATGAAGTCCGTGTGCGCCTCCGGGAGAAAGCCCGACAGCGCCTGCGAGGCGTTGCCCACGCCCTTGCCGAGAAGCCCCCCCGAGCCGATGGCGATCTTGGCCTGGAGGAGGTTGTAGCCGTCCTCCGACGCCGTACCCTCGGGGTCCATGAAGACCGTGAGGCGCTTGAGCTGGTACTCCTTGAGGATGTGCGGAATCCCCTCGATGGAGGAGGTTATCACCACGAAGGCCGCCGCGGCCACGATGAGCGCGATCGTGGCGAGGACCCAGCTGCGCGGCGCGCCGCTGCAGATGATGATCGTCGCCCCGGCGAAGAAGATCATGAGGCCGGTGCCGAGGTCGGTCACCATGATGAGCAGGAGCGGCACGAGAAGCGTCCCGCACATCTTGGCGTAGTCGCGGAAGGAGTCGATCTTCCCGTTGTACTGCGCGCACGTCGCGGCCATGAGGAAGATGACGACGAGCTTGGCGGGCTCGGATGGCTGGAACCTCAGGGGGCCGATCCGTACCCAGCCGACCATGCCTCCGCCCTCGACGCCGAGCCCCGGCACCTTGGGCAGCACCATGAGGACGCACGCGAGGACGAAGAGCACGGTCGTCATGTTCGCGAGGTTCCGGTAGTCGTAGCGCCAGACCACGAACGCGGCCGTCGCGCCGAGCGCGATGCCGGCGAGATGGCTCGTGAAGTTGGCGTCCGGCAGCGCGAGCGAGCACGACCACATGGTGACCACGCTGATGATGAGGATGAGCAGGGTCGGGATGAGCTGCGAGAGGTAGAGCTTCTCGAGCGGGCCGCCGCGCTTCCCCACGCGCGCGCCGCCGGACCCCCCTCGCCCCGCGCGCTGCGCGATCGAGGAGAGGCCCCCGCCCGCGGTGCCCGGTCCGGTGAATTCGCGTGCCATGCTCCCCTCCTAGTCCGTGCCGCCGACTTCGGCGGTCGAGGTGTCGGGCTGCCCGTAGATCGTGCCGAAGATGTCGCGGACGACGAGCATGGCGCTCGACGAGCCCCAGTCTGCGCCGTCGATGTTGGCGAAGACGACGTACTTGGGGTCGTCGGCTGGGGCGTAGGCGCCGAACCAGCCGACGTTTCGGTTGGCGGAGGTCTGCTCGGCGGTGCCGGTCTTGCTGCAGACGCGCACGTCGAGGTTCGTCCAGTGGGCCGCCTGCGTCGGGCTCTCCTCGTAGGTGACCCCGAGCATGCCCTGCTTCACGAGGTCGCGATAGGCGTCCTCCTCGTGGACGTCGTTGATCTGCTCGCAGCGGTAGCGCGAGATGAACCCGTCGCCGATGCGGGCGCGCACGCCGTGCATGACGTGCGGCCGCCAGATGGGGCCGCCGTTGGCGAGCCCGCAGTAGACGCAGGCCATCTGGAGGCAGGTGACGAGCATGTCGCCCTGGCCGATGGCGAGGTTGCAGTTCTCGCCTCCCTGCCAGGTGCTGTCGTTGTCGGAGTAGCCGAGGGACTTGAAGTAGTCCCACTTCCACGCCGCGTCCGGGACGCGGCCGGCCGCCTCGCCGGATATGTCGATGCCCGTCGTCGACCCGAGCCCGTACTCCCGGAAGGTCTCCTGCATGCCCTCGGGGCTGTCGGAGTTCCAGAAGCCCTTGCCGATCTCGTAGAAGACGACGTCGCACGAGTAGGTTATGCCGTCGACGAGCCCCACGCCGCCGTGGCCGCTCTCGCTCCAGCACTTCATGCCGTTGGGGTCGCTCTGGTCCCCCGACCACGTCCACCACCCGGTGCAGTAGTAGCCGGAGTCGGGCGACGCGATCCCGTGGTCGAGCGCCGCGAAGGTGGTGAGCGGCTTGATGACCGAGCCGGGAGGGTACTGGCCGGCGATCGCGCGGTTGAGCATGGGGTTGTGCGCGCCCTCGTCCTGGAGCGCGTCCCAGTCGGCGGTGGAGATGCCGCCCACGAACACGCTCGGCGAGAAGGTCGGGTTGCTCGCCATGGCGAGGATCTCGCCGTTGGTGCAGTCCATGACGACGGCGGACCCGCCGACCGAGTCGATTCCGGTGTCGCGCATCTCGCCCACGATGCGCTCGAGGGACTCCTCGGCCGTGCGCTGGACGTCGACGTCGAGCGTGAGCACGAGGTCGGAGCCGCTCTGCGGCTCGATGCTGGTGGAGAGGCCCAGGACGTCGCCATAGGCGTCGATGTAGACGACCTGCTCGCCGCGCACGCCCTGGAGCACGCTCTCGTAGGCGAGCTCGACGCCGGTCTGCCCCACAACGTCGCCGGAGCGATACGTGATGCCGTCGCCGTCGGACCCCTCGCTCGCCTTGAGCTGCTCGGAGGTCACGGTGCCGGTGTAGCCGACGACGTGGGCGGCGAGCGAGCCGAGCGGGTAGGAGCGCTGGGTGCGCTGCTCGACCTTGACTCCCGGGAAGACGTCCGGGTGCTCGCCTATGTAGGCGACGACGCGCCGGGAGACGTCGACGGAGACGGTGCGGAGGTTCTGATAGCCCTCGGAGCTGTCCTGCAGGCGGCGGCGGACGGCCTGGGCGGGCATGCCGATGAGGTTGGCGAGCAGCTGCACCTCGACCTCGTCGTCGAGGACGTCCGCGCTCGCCGCCACGGTGAGGCTCGCGCGGTTGCCCACGATCTCGCGCCCGTTGCGGTCCAGGATGCGACCGCGCGGGGCCTGCGTGTAGACGGTGCTCGTGCGGTTTGACTCGGCCTGCTCCGAGTACTCCTCGCTCGAGACGAGCTGCATGGACCAGAGGCGCGCGAGCAGCGTGGCGAAGACGGCCCCGGCCGCCACGGCGAAGCCGGTGAGCCTGCCGGAGATGGTCTTCTCGGCCGAGGAGTCGGAGCCCCCCGACGCGCGCGGGGACGCGCCGCCGATGTCGAACGTGAAGGCTGCCTCCGAGCGGCCGTACACCACGAAGACGACGATCAGCGCGACGGCGAGGACCGCGCACACGATGACGATCACGAGGGAGAGGTCCATGGCAGCCCCCTACACGCCCCGCCTGGAGAAGTGCCCGCCGCCGAGGCTCGGCCCCGAGGGGACGTGGACGCGGGAGAAGTAGTAGGCGAAGGGGAGGAAGAAGACGAAGGTGAGCGCCGCCGTGGGAAGCGTGCGGAACACGAGGACGTCGAGCAGCGAGTCGGCCTGTCCCACGAGAAGCATCGCCAGGTGGTAGACGAGCGACACGACGAGCGACGCCGCGGCGAAGTGGGCCGTAGCCGAGGCGAGGTCCCCCGCCATGCGGTTGCGCTCCTCCATCCCGAGCGCGAAGGAGGAGGCGGAGAGGCAGAAGGCCATGAGGCCGATCGGGCCGGTCGTCGAGAGGTCGAAGAAGAGGCCGGCGAGAAAGCCCGCCACGACGCCGCGCCTGCCACCCGTCTGGAGGGCGACGCAGGCGGAGAACACGAGCGCGAAGTTGGCGCGGCCGTTGCCGAGCCCCACGTTGGGCGCGAGGGCGAGCTGCAGCACCGCGCAGACGAGCGCGAGCACGGCGATGCTGCGCGACTCCCTGTTCCTGTCGGAGACCTGCATGGGCACCCCCTACTCCCCTGTCGTCCCGGCGTCGGCGCCGTCCTGCGCCGAGCCGTCCTGACCCGATTCGCCCGACTGGCCGTCGGCTCCCGACCCGTCCTCCCCCTCGTCCGAGGAGCCCTGGGAGGCGGTGGAGGAGCTGTCCTGGGCGTCCGCGGCGGCGATGTCCTCCGCGGTGGCCCGCTGCTCCTCGGTGAGCGAGGTGATGACGAGCACCTCCTCGTAGTTCTCCGCGTGCGCGAAGGGCTCGACGACGATGGTGAGGTAGGCCGCGCCCGGGCTGCTCTCGACGCTCGTGACCTCGCCGAGGGGGAGGCCCTTGGGGAAGACGCCCCCGAGGCCGCTCGTGACGACGACGTCGCCCTGCGAGACGGTCTGGTCCGCACCGATCAGCGTGAGCTCGAGCTGCCCCGTCACCGTTCCGACGAGCATCCCCTGCGCGCGGCTCGACTGGATCATGGCGGAGACGGATGAGTTGTCGTCGGTCACGAGGCGCACCGTCGAGGTGGCGGGCCCGCACTCGACGATCTGGCCGATGACGCCGGTCGAGGTCGCGACCGGCATGCCGACGGAGAGCCCCGAGGACGTGCCCTTGTCGATGGTGACCGTGGTCCCCCACGAGTCGCCCGAGCCGGAGATGATGCGCGCGGCCGTGGACTGGAGGTTGTTGGCGTCGCGCAGGTCGAGCAGGCCCTGCAGGCGCTCGGCGGACTGAGCGGCCTCCTCGAGCTCGACGTTTCTCGCCTTGAGCTCCTCGTTCTCGGCGCGGAGCTCGGAGAGGGTGGCCTGGTCGGCGGTGAGGTTGGTGACGATGTTGCCGAGCCCCTGGAAGGGGGCGGCGACGGTCGCGCCGAGATAGCGGACCGGCAGCGTCACCGTCTGGAAGGCGCCGCGCACCGCGGCGAGCGGGCCCTCGTCGCCGAAGCGGCAGCTCACGGTGAAGAGCGCGATCGAGACGAGCAGGCACGCGACGAGCGTGCGCCCGCTGCCGCCCTTTCGGTTGTTGCCTATGGTCGGACCCGCCTGCCGCCCCCGCGTAGAGAGAGGCACGCGACTACCCGGCGCTCTGGACGAAGCCGCCCGAGAGCGCGTTGGCCTCGAGCACCTTTGCGCACCCGTTCACCACGTTCTCGAGCGCGGTCGGGCTCACGTTGACGGGGACGCCCGTCTCCTCGCGCAGGCGCTGGTCGAGCCCGCGGAGCAGGCCGCCGCCGCCCGTGAGGAGGATGCCGTAGTACATGAGGTCCGAGGCGAGGTCGGGCGGCGTCACGTCGAGGGCGTCCTTGACGGCCTTGGTCACCTCGTCGAGCGGGCGGTCGAGCGCGCGGCGGATCTCCTCGCTCTCGATGCGCACCGACTTGGGCAGGCCGCTCATGACGTCGCGGCCGTTGACCTCGACGTCGAGCTCCTCGGCGAGCGGGGCGGCGGAGCCGACCTTGATCTTGATGTCCTCGGCGGTGCGCTCGCCGATGGAGAGGTTGTACACGTCGCGGACGTGCTGGAGGATGGTCTGGTCGAACTCGTCCCCGGCGGTCCTGATGGACTGCGAGACGACGATGCCGCCCATCGAGATGACGGCGACCTCGGTGGTGCCGCCGCCGATGTCGACGACCATCGAGCCCGTCGGGTCCTCGATGGGCAGGTCCGCGCCGATGGCGGCCGCCATCGGCTCCTCGATGAGGTAGGCCTGGCGGGCGCCCGCGGAGATGGTCGCCTCGAAGACGGCTCGCTTCTCGACGGACGTGACGCCCGACGGGACGCAGACGACGACGCGCGGGCGCGGGGACCACGGGTAGTGGTTGCCGCGCGCCTTCTCGATGAAGTAGCGGAGCATGACCTCGGTGACGTCGAAGTCCGCGATGACGCCGTCCTTGAGGGGTCGCTCGGCGATGATGGAGCCCGGCGTGCGGCCGATCATGCGCTTGGCGTCGGCGCCCACCGCGAGCACGCGGCTCTCGCTCTTGTCGATGGCGACCACGGAGGGCTCGTTGATCACGATACCCTGGCCGCGGACGGCCACGAGCGTGTTGGCCGTGCCGAGGTCGATGGCGAGGTCGCCGCCGTACTCCCCGAAGAGGGTGTCGAAAAGTGACATGGTCCCTGCCCTGTTCGCTGGCTCTTAGTCGTTGGCCGTCGTGTCGCCGGCGGAGGCGTACTCGGGCGTGACCGAGACGACCTTCCAGCTGATGCCGTCGCGGCGGAGCTCGACGGTGTAGTCCTGCTCCCCGCCGGCCGCGAGCGCGGCGGTGAGGTAGACGGTGGAGTCGGTCATGCTGCGGTCGCAGCCGCCCACGGTGACGGTGACGTCGCCGGTGGGCAGCGAGTCGCTCATGGCCTCGATCTGGCTTGCGGAGGTGCCGGCCACGACGTACTGCGCGATGTCCTCGCCGGAGGACTTGGCCTCGAAGAGCTCCTCGGCGACGGCCTCCTGGGTGGGCCAGCCGTAGCCGCGCACGTACGCGAAGACCGCGGCGCCGACGGCGAGGACGAGCAGCACGAGGAGGAAGACGAGGACCTTGAGGCCCGTGTGGCGGTGCTTGCGGCGGACCTTGCGCTCCTGCTTGTCGGCGGCCATGAGGTCCTCCTCGGTGACCGAGAAGAAGCCCGTGTCCTCGGGGGACGGCATGAGCTCGCCGGACTCGCCCATCGGGTCGAGCGGGTCGTAGCCGCCGCCGTAGCCCGCGGCGGCGAGGAACGCGTCGGTGTCGGACTGGCGGCGCTCGCCGATGGAGGCGACCGCCTTGCGCGCGGCGTCGTAGGAGGCCTGCGCCTCGGGGGTGAGCGAGTAGGTGCCGTCGGCGGTGGCGTGCGCGAAGGCGTCGACGGCCTCGTTCATGCGGTTCGCGGCGACGTAGGCGAGGCCGAGGTCGCACCATATCTGGTTCTGGCTCTCGAGGGGCGTCGTGAAGTCGAGCGCGGTGCGGTAGGCCTCGACGGCGTCGACGGCGCGCCCGAGGCGCATGAAGCAGCTGCCGAGCTTGGAGAGGGCCGCGGCGGGGGCGGGGTTGGCCTCGTCGATGGCGGCGTTGCGATACGCCATGCCGGCGCCGCGGACGTCACCGACCTGCTCGTACGCCGCGCCAAGCGCGAGATAGGCCTTGTAGGGGGTCGCGTAGGAGGCGTCGGAGACGGCCTCGCTGAGCGCGGGGATGGCCTCGTCCGCACGGCCGGCCGCGAGCAGCGCGCGGCCGAGGTTGCACTGGAGCGCGCCGCGCTTCCCGTACGACGCGTCGCGGAGCGCGCCCTCGTAGGCGCGCGCCGCGGAGTCGAACTGGCCGAGCTTCATGTACGCGTTGCCGCGGAGGTGGTCGACCTCGCCGGACGGCTCCCCCGGGGCCGCGGCGTCGGCGAGGCGGGTCACCGCCCCGAACCAGTCGCCGCTCTTGTAGGCGAGCTTGCCGGATTCATAAGCCTGCTGGTTCACTGTGCCCTCCAACGTGTGCTCCGCCCGCGCCTAGGCGCCGGCGTGCTCGATCCTGACCGAGTTGATGACGTCGCCCTGGCGAAGGGCGGCGATGACTTCGAGCCCCTCGAGCGTCTGGCCGAAGACGGTGTAGCCCGAGTCGAGGCCGTGCTGGGGCCCGAGGCAGAAGTAGAACTGGGACCCGGCGGAGTTGGGGTCCATGGAGCGCGCCATGGCGAGCGCGCCGTCGTCGTGGGAGTTGCGGGGGTTGACCGTGTACTCCTCGCGGATGCGGTAGCCCGGGCCGCCGGTCCCGGGACGGCCCGTGGGGCCGACGCGGCCGGCGGCGACGTCGGCGGGAGACATGTCGCGGGTGTTGGGGCAGCCGCCCTGGATGACGAAGCCGGGGACGTAGCGGTGGAACTTCAGCCCGTCGTAGAAGCCCGAGGTGGCAAGCTCGCAGAAGTTGGCCACGTGAACGGGCGCGCCCGCGCCGTCGAGGCGTGCCCGGATGGTGCCCCTCGACGTGTCGAAGACGGCCACCTCGTCGCCCACGACCTGATAGACGGGCGTATAGAGCGGGTCTTGGATGAATCCCATGTCCCTCTCCCCTCTCGGGGCGCGTTGCGTACGCGCGCACTATGCTTCCAACTAGATGATTCTAGCAGGAGGCGCCAGGTTTCACATATTCGGCAGAGAGGCGGCGTGCGGGACGCCCCCTCAGGCGGCGGGGTCCCACGCGTCGTAGTTCTGCGAGAAGAGCCTCTGGAACGCGGAGCCGGCGGCCATGGCGCGGGTGATCGCCTCGGCGTCCGCGGACGGGTCGGAGGAGTCCGCGGAGATCTGCCAGGCCTCGGTGAGGGCGTCGCAGCGGTTCCTGAGCCAGTTGCCGAGCGTCTCGAGGTGGTCGACCGCCTCCGAGACCTCCTCGCTGCCGTCGTCGAGCGCGCCGATGTCGTTGATGAGGTTGGAGACCTCGATCGAGATGCCCCGCGCGGCGTCGAGCCCCGCCGCCCGGTCCTCTGACGAGGTGGACGACAGGACGCCGTCCGACCGCAGGAGCCGCTCGGACTCGTCCACGCGCGCCGAGAGCGAGCCGAGCGACTCGTGGGCGTCGGAGAGCGTCTCCTCGATGGTCCGCGTCTCCCCGGCCCGGTTCCCGTCCTGCCCGACGAGCGTCTCGAGGAAGCCGGGGAAGCCCGACATCGAGGTGTCGGCGGGCGTCGTCGCGGAGATGCGCGTGGCGCTCGGGTCCCAGGGGTGGGTGATGAGGACGGTGGCCCCGCCCACCACGAGGACGGCGAGCAGGCCGGCGAGCAGGAACGCCCGCGTGCGGGGCATGCGGTCGCTGCGCGACACGGGCGACGAGGCGTCGTCGACGGAGGGCAGCGCGCTCTCGATGCGCGTGATCACGCCCGTCTCGTCGGCGTCCGCGGCCCCTCCGAGCTCGCCCGTCGCGCCGATGTCGGGGAGGTCGAGGTCGCGGGTCGGCCGCGCGGGGGCGGCCTCGGGCCCCTCGGGCCGGACCGACGAGCCGCACTTGGGGCACACGTCGGCCCCCGGCGGCAGCAGGGCGCCGCAGCCGGGGCACCAGGCCGCGTCGCTCAGCGAGATGCGCTGGGTCGCGTCTATGGTCTCATGGCAGCGGGGGCAGGTGAGCGAGCCGTCGGGCACGCGGCCCCCGCAGGCGGGGCAGATCACGGGGCGGCGCCCCCCTCTCTCTCGGTCCGCTAGCGGAGCTCGTCCAGGACGAACGGAAGGATACCACCCTTCGCGAGGAACGCGCCCTCCATGGGCGTGTCCACGCGCACAACGCACTCGAAGCTGAAGGAGGAGCCGTCCGGCCGCGTCGCGCGGACGGTCGCCCTCGGCGAGGCCGGCAGCCCGCCCGAGAGGTCGACCGGGGAGACGTCGAAGGTCTCGTCTCCGCGGATGCCGAGGGCCTCGGCGCCCTCGCCCTCGAGGAACTGGAGCGGGAGGACGCCCATCTGGACGAGGTTGGAGCGGTGGATGCGCTCGAAGCTCTCGGCTATGACGGCGCGCACGCCGAGCAGCAGCGGGCCCTTGCCCGCCCAGTCGCGGCTCGAGCCGGAGCCGTAGAGCTTGCCGGCCACCACGACGAGCGGGACCCCCGCGGCGCGATACGACTCCGCGGCGTCGAATATGGGTACGACGTCGCCGCTGAGCAGGTCCTTGGTCCAGCCGCCCACGCGACCCTCGGCGAGCTCGTTTCTGAGCTTCACGTTGGCGAAGGTGCCGCGAGCCATGACCTCGTGGTTGCCGCGCCGTGCGCCGTAGGTGTTGAAGTCGGCGGGCTCGACGCCGTGCTCTATGAGATAGCGGGCCGCGGGAGAGTCCTTGGCGATGGATCCGGCGGGCGAGATGTGGTCGGTCGTGACGAAGTCGCCGAGCAGGGCGAGCGCCCGGGCCCCGCGCACCTCGACGACGTCCTGAGGGCGGGCGATCTCGAAGTAGGGGGCGCGACGCACATAGGTGGACTCGGGGTCCCAGGGGAAGGTTGCGGACTGGTCGGAGGGGATGGAGCGCCAGGTCTCGGAGCCCTCGAGCAGGCCCCGCGAGCCCTCCTCGAAGAGCGAGGCGTCGCAGTGGGCCGCGAGCTCGGCGGCGACCTCCTCGTCGGTGGGCATGATGTCGGAGAGCATGACGGGGGTCCCGTCGGGGGCGACGCCCACCGGCTCGGTCGAGAGGTCCACGTCCATCGTGCCGGCGAGCGAGTAGGCGACCACGAGCGCGGGCTGGCACAGGTAGTTCTGGCTCACGTCCGGGGAGATGCGCCCCTCGAAGTTACGGTTGCCCGACAGGACGCTCGTGAGCTCGAGCTCAGCGGCGTGGGGCTTCAGGCAGGCCTTGATCTCCCCGGAGTTGCCGATGCAGCTCATGCAGCCTAAGCCGCAGGTGAAGAAGCCGAGCCTCCGGAGCGGCTCGGCCAGGCCACACCGCTCGAGGAGCAGCTCGGTGGCATGGCTGCCGGGCGCGAGGACCTTCTTGACCCAGGGGCGGGGCGCAAGCCCGCGCTCGACGGCGTGCCGGGCGAGCAGGCCCGCGGCGACCATCATCGCCGGGTCCGTCGCGGTGGTGCAGCTCGTGATGGCGGCGATGGCGATGGCGCCGTGCTCGAGCTCCCCTGCGCCCTCGACGGCGACGCGCTCGGAGAGGTCGCGGCCGTTCTCGCGGGCGGACGACTCGAAGCGGGCCTTGAGCCCCGAGACGGACACGCGGTCGTGCGGGCGCGACGGGCCGGCGAGCGAGGGCTCGACGGAGGAGAGGTCGAGCTCGAGGGTGCGCGCGTAGACACGACCCTCGCGCGTGCCGTAGACGCCCTGGGCCTCGAGGTAGGCGCGCGCGAAGGCCATCTCGCCCGAGTCGCGCCCGGCGGTCTCGAGGTAGTCGAAGGTGACGTCGTCCGCGGGGAAGAGCGTCGCCGTCGCCCCGTACTCGGGCGTCATGTTGGAGACGCACGCGCGCTGGGTGGCGGAAAGCGACGCCACGCCCTCGCCCGTGACCTCGACGATCGAGCCCACGACCCCCTCGGCGCGGAGCAGCTGCGCCACGGAGAGGGCGACGTCCATGCCCGAGACGCCCTCCGAGGTGGCTCCCGACAGGCGCAGCTCGACGACGGGCGGCACGAGCATCGAGATGGGCTGACCGAGCGCCGCCGCCTCCGCCTCGATGCCGCCGACGCCCCAGCCGAGCACGCCGACGCCGTTGGCCGTCGTGGTGTGGGAGTCGGTGCCGACGAGGGTGTCGAAGCACGCCACGTCCTTCTCGCCCGCGGCGAGCGCGTCGGTCGTGACCACGCCGCAGAAGCGCTCGATGTTGAGCTGGTGGCAGATGCCGCCTCCCGGCGGGACGATCTCGACGTTCTGGAAGGAGCGGCTCGCCCACTTGAGGAAGGCGAAGCGCTCGCGGTTGCGCTCGGCCTCGAGGCGCTGGTTCTCCCCCACCGCCCCCGGGCACTCGGCGACGTCGGCGATGACGGAGTGGTCGACGACGAGCGTGCAGGGGATGCGCGGGTTCACGAGCAGCGGGTCGCCGCCGCGCTCGACCATGGCGTCGCGCATGGCGGCGAAGTCGACGAACACCGGGACGCCCGTGAAGTCCTGGAAGAGCACGCGGGCGGGCATGAACTCGATCTCGGCGCCCGCCGCCCCGGCCGTCCCGGCCTCGACGACGGCGGAGGCCATGCGCACGGCGTCCTCGTCGGTCGCGGCGCGTCGGACGACGTTCTCGAGAAGGACGAGAAGCGCCCTCGGGAGGCGCTCGGCGCCCGGGATCCCCGAGACCACGTGGGCGAGGCGCGAGACGCCCCCGCCCTTAAGGGTCACCGGCCGGCGCGCGGAGAGGACCGCCTCGCGGAAATCAGTCGTTGCTGCCATGTCTGCCCTCCACCTTCCTCACGAGACGCGCGAAGCGCTCGTCAGTCTCGTAGCTCGCGAGCGAGCGGTTGTACATCCAGTTGAAGAACGCGACCGCGATAAGGCCCGCGGCGGCGATCACCACCCCCATGCTACCCGTCATGTCCTCCATCTCGAAGAACGAGGCGAAGACCGTACACCCACACGCAACAATGGCGACGATCACGACGAGCAGCGCGGCCCTGAGCGGGGTGAGCGGCTGGGAGATGCGCCAGACGAGCGCGATGCCCACGAAGGCGACCAGCACGGTGCAGACCGTCGAGATCTCGCCGAACGAGTGGGAGAGCGCGCGCCCCACGACGAGCTCGGCGAAAAGCGCCGCAACGATGGCGGCCGAGGCCGGCAGCGACCGAGCGAGCACGTTGGCGAGAAAGCTCCCGCGCACGAGCTCGTGGTTGGGCTCGAGGGCGAGCACGAACGAGGGTATGCCGATGACCGCCGTCGAGAGCAGCGACATCTGGATGGGGATGAAGGGGTACGGCGGCATGACGATGCAGATGAGCGCCAGGGCGGCCGTGAAGACGGTCTTCACGAGGAAGAGCGACGCTGAGCGCTGCAGGTTGTTGATCGACCGCCTGCCCTCGGCGACGACCTCGGGCATGTGCGAGAAGTCGTTGTCCGCGAGGACGATCTCGGAGACGTTGCGCGCCGCGGCGGACCCCGAGGCCATGGCGACGGAGCAGTCGGCCTCCCGCAGGGCGAGGACGTCGTTCACGCCGTCGCCGGTCATGGCCACCGTGCGCCCGCGCCGGTGAAGGGCGCGCACGAGGTCGCGCTTCTGCTGCGGGGTGACGCGCCCGAACACGCGCGCCTCGTCGACGGCGGCGTCGAGCTTCTCGGGGGTGTCGAGCGTCGCGGCGTCGACGTACCTCTCGGCGTGCGGGACGCCGGCGCGCGCGGCGATGGCCGAGACCGTGCGCGGGTCGTCCCCGGAGATGACCCTGAGCTCGACCCCCTGGTCGAGGAAGAACCGCATGGTCTCGGGGGCGGTGGCGCGGATCTCGTCGCGAATGGCGACGCACCCCATCAGGCGCACCTCGCCGACGAGCGCGTTCCCCTCGTCGAACCCGTCGGACTGGCCCACCACGAGCACGCGCTCCGTGGCGTCGAAGGCCCGCGCGACCCGGTCAGCCTCCCCCGCGCGGTCGCGGCCGAGCACGAACGCGGCGGCGCCCATCACGAGCGCGCGGCCGTCCGCGGTCACGCAGCCCGAGTACTTGCGCGCCGAGTCGAAGGGGACGGCCCGGGCCGCCCCCGCCGCGCGGATGCCGAGCGCGTCGGCGTGGCGCAGGAGGGCGAGCGCGGTCTCGTTGGCGTCCTCCGCGTTGGCGGAGGCTATCGCGGCCATGGCGGACTCGACCTCGGCCTCGGAGAACCCGGTCGCGGGGCGCACGGAGGAGACCTCCATCTCCCCCGAGGTGATCGTGCCCGTCTTGTCGAGGCAGAGCGTGTCCACGCGCGCGAGCGTCTCCACGCAGTACGCCTGCTGGACGAGGACCATCCGCCGGCCGAGCCGGAAGGTGGCGATGGCGAGGACGGAGGAGGTGAGCAGGACGAGGCCCTGCGGGATCATGCCGATGACGGCGGCGACCGAGGTGAGGATCGCGTCGTCCAGGCTGCCGCCGTCCATGAGGACCGACCTCAGGAAGAGGCCGAGGCCGAGCGGCACGAGCGCGACCGTGCCGAGTCGTATGATGGCGCGCAGCGTCTCCTGGATCTCCGACCGGACCGCCTTGACGTACTTCGCCTCGGCGTTGATGCGCGCGGCGTAGCCCTGCGCCCCCACGCGCGTCACCCGCGCGACGAGGCTCCCTGCGTCCACGAAGCTGCCGGAGAGCAGCTCGTCGCCCGGCCCCTTGGAGACGGGCTTGGCCTCGCCGGTGAGCAGGCTCTCGTTCATGGAGACGTTGCCGGAGACGATGACGCCGTCGGCGGGCACCTGGTCTCCGTGGGAGAGCCGCACGAGGTCGTCGAGGACGAGCTCGGAGGCGGGCAGCGAGCGCTCGCCGGAGGCGCGGACGACGGTGACCTCCTTCTGCGTGAGGATCGTGAGCCGGTCCACCATGCGCTTGGCGCGGACCTCCTGGGCGACGCCGATGAGCAGGTTGGCCCCCACGACGCACATGAAGAGGAGGTTGCGGTACTGGCCCGTGAGCAGCACGAGGACGGCGAGCGCGAGGTTCACGCCGTTGAACAGCGTGAGCGCGTGCTCCGCCACGATCTGGCGCACGGACTTGGTCTTGACGTCGGTGTTCGCGTTGGTGAGGCCCCTGGCCGCGCGGTCGGCGACCTCCGCGTCGGTGAGCCCGGCGGGCACCGCGTCCCTCTCGTCTGGCGTCATCGCTCCCCTCTCGTCCGGTGCGTGACCCATTGTGCCACGGGGCGGGCGCGGCTCGGCGAACCTTACGAAAAAGAGAGACTTTCGGGCGAGGCCCCGACGCGCGCAGAACAGAAACGAACCCGCGAGGCCGAGGGTCTCGCGGGTCCGCGCGTCTTGCGGATGGTGCGCCCAGGGGGATTCGAACCCACGACCTTCTGCTCCGGAGGCAGACGCTCTCATCCACTGAGCTATGGGCGCGTGCGAGGGCAGTATAGCTCAATCCCCCGCCCGTCACAATCCAGACGCGCGGCGCGCCGTAACCTCGCGGTCACACGCGCGTGGTATCATCGCGCAGCATTTCACGCACCCAACACAGGAGAAGCGAATGATCGCAGTAGTGAGGGACAGCGCCACAGCCGAGCAGCTCGACCACTTCGTCAGGTGGATCGAGGACCGAGGCTTCAGGACGAACGTCTCCCAGGGAGACAACGAGACCCTGGTCGGCATCATCGGCGACACGACCCGCATCGACCCGTTCCTGCTCGAGAGCATGGACATCGTCGAGCGCGTCCAGCGCGTCTCCGAGCCGTTCAAGCTCGCCAACCGCAAGTTCCACCCCGAGGACACCGTCGTCGACTGCGGGCACGGCGTGCTCGTAGGCGGCGGCCACTTCCAGGTGATCGCCGGGCCGTGCTCGGTCGAGGGCGACAACCTCATGGCCATCGCCCGCGCCGTGCGCGCGGCGGGCGCCACGATGCTGCGCGGTGGCGCGTTCAAGCCGAGGACCTCCCCCTACACGTCCCAGGGCATGGGCGCGCGCGGCCTCGACCTGCTCATGGAGGCGGGCTCCGAGCTCGACATGCCCGTCGTGACCGAGATCATGGACCCGCGCGACGTCGGGCTCTTCCTCGACAGGGGCGTGGACGTCCTCCAGATCGGGGCGAGAAACGCGCAGAACTTCCCGCTCCTGCGCGAGGCCGGCAAGTCCGGCATCCCGGTCCTGCTCAAGCGCGGCATGTCCGAGACCATCGACGAGTTCGTCATGAGCGCCGAGTACGTCATGAGCGAGGGCAACGCCAACGTCATGCTCTGCGAGCGCGGCGTCCGCACCTTCGAGACGCGCACGAGGAACACCTTCGACGTGAACGCTATCCCCGTCCTGCACCACCTCACCCACCTGCCCGTCGTCGGCGACCCGAGCCACGCCACGGGCTACACGCGCTACGTGAGGCCCGCCGCCTACGCGGCCGTCGCCGCGGGGGCCGACGCGCTCGAGATCGAGGTGCACGACTGCCCCGCGAAGGCCTGGTCGGACGGCGCGCAGGCGCTCACGCCGGACCAGTTCGCCGACGCCATGCGGCGCATCGCGCTCATCCGCGAGGCCGTCACCGCCGACCTCGGGGAGGCCTAGGTGGCCGCCCGCGCGCTCGCCCCCGAGGTCGTGCCGGGGCGCATCGGCATCGTGGGGCTCGGCCTCATGGGGGGCTCCTTCGCCAAGGCCTTCGCGGCCGCCGGCGTCGAGGCCTTCGCCTGGAACAGGACGCGCTCCACGCTCGAGCTTGCGATGATAGAGACCGTCTCGGGCGAGCTTACCGACGAGGTGGTGCCGACCTGCGAGCTCCTGATCCTCGCGGGCTACCCCGCCGCGGCCGTATCGTGGCTCGAGGAGATGGCGCCGCTCATCTCCGCCGGCGCCATCGTCATCGACACGGTGGGCGTCAAGCGCGTCATCTGCGAGCGGTGCGAGAAGATCGCGGAGGGCCACCCCTTCACCTTCGTCGGCTGCCACCCCATGGCGGGGACGCAGTACTCCGGCTTCGCCCACGCGCGCGCCTCGATGTTCAGGGGAGCGCCGATGGTCGTCGTGCCGCCCGAGATGGACGACTTCGAGCGGGCGGACGTCCTCGAGCGCCTGAAGGAGCTCCTCGAGCCATGCGGCTTCGGCAGCTTCACGCTCGCCACGCCCGCGGAGCACGACCGCGTCATCGCCTTCACCTCGCAGCTCGCCCACGTCGTCTCCAACGCCTACGTCAAGAGCCCGACGGCACGTGCGCATCGGGGGTTCTCGGCGGGCTCCTACCGCGACCTCACGCGCGTCGCCCGCCTGAACGCGCCCATGTGGACGGAGCTCTTCCTCGACAACGCCGACTTCCTCTCCGAGGAGATCGGGACCATCATCCGGAGCCTCTCCGAGTACAAGGAGGCCATCGACGCGCGGGACGCCGCGCGCCTCGAGTCGCTCCTCGCGGAGGGCGACAGGATCAAGAGGGAGGTCGACCGCCGATGAGCGAGCCGTCTTCCGGCGAGCGCGCGGTGCGCGTGAGCGCCGCGTCGGGCGCCTATGACGTCTACGTCGGCGCGGGCGTGCTCGCCCGCGCCGGGGCAATCGCCCGCGAGGCGGCGGGCGGCGGGAGGTGCTGCGTGGTCACGGAGACCAACGTCGGGCCCCTCTACGCCGAGGAGCTCGAGGCCTCGCTCGCCTCCGCCGGCTACGAGGTCGCCCCCAAGCTCACCTTCCCGGCCGGGGAGCCCTCGAAGAACCTCGGGACGCTCGCGGGCCTGCTCGAGGGACTCGCCGAGCGCGGCCTCACGCGAGACGACGTCATCGTCGCGCTCGGGGGCGGCGTGACGGGCGACGTCGCGGGGCTCGCGGCGGCGCTCTACCTCAGGGGCTGCCCCGTGGTGCAGGTCCCCACGTCGCTTCTCGCCATGGTCGACTCCTCCGTCGGCGGCAAGACCGCCGTCGACCTGCCCGCGGGCAAGAACCTCGCCGGCGCGTTCTGGCAGCCGTCCGCCGTGGTGGCCGACGTGCGATGCCTCTCCACCGTATCCCCCGAGCTCTTCCGCGACTCGTGCGGGGAGGTCGTGAAGCACGCCGTCCTCGCAGACGCACGGATGCTCGACGACCTCACGCGCGCCCCGCTCACCGAGCCGGGCGTCGGCGAGGCGCGCCTCGTCGACGTGGTGGCGAGAAACGTGGAGATAAAGCGCGACGTCGTCGACGCCGACGAGCGCGAGCGCGGGCTTCGCCAGACACTCAACCTCGGGCACACCCTGGGGCACGCCATCGAGTCGGCGAGCGGGTTCTCCCTCGGGCACGGCTCGTGCGTCGCCGCCGGCCTCTGCATGGTCTCGCGCGCGTCCGCGAGGATGGGGTGGTGCTCCGAGGAGACGGCCGCGCGCATCGTCGCGTGCGTCGAGGCGCACGGGCTGCCCACGGGAAGCGACGTCCCCGCGGAGACGCTCATGGGCTACGTCGGGCATGACAAGAAGCGCCACGGTGACTCCGTGAACCTCGTCGTCCCCGTCGAGCCCGGCAGGGTCGAGGTCCGCCGCGTCGCCCTTGGCGAGCTCGCGCGCATCGTCGAGCTTGGAAGGGGGGCCAGATCGTGAACGTGACCATCGAGGCCGGCCCCCTCTCCGGCGAGCTCGGCGCCCCCTCCTCGAAGTCGGAGGCGCACCGCCTGCTCGTCTGCGCCGCCTTCGCGCCGGGCGTCACCGACGTCTCCTGCGCCACCTCCTCGGAGGACATCGAGGCCACGGCGTCGTGCCTCGGGGCGCTCGGCGCCCGCATCGCCCGGACGAAGGGCGGCTTCCGCGTGCGCCCCGTGCCCGGCACCTCCGCGACGGACAACCTCCCCGAGGCGCGCCGCGGCGCCCTGCTCGACTGCGGCGAGTCCGGGTCCACGCTGCGCTTCCTCCTGCCCGTCGTCGCCGCGCTCGGCTGCGACGCCCGGCTCACCGGCCGCGGCAGGCTCCCCGAGCGGCCGCTCTCGCCGCTCTACGAGGAGCTCGAGGCGCATGGCGCGACCCTCTCGGGGCAGGGCGTCTTCCCGCTCTCGGTGGGAGGCAGGCTCAGGCCCGGGCGCTTCTCCCTTCCGGGCGACGTCTCCTCGCAGTTCGTGACCGGGCTCCTGCTCGCCGCCCCGCTCCTTCGCGCCCCCGTCGAGGTCGTGGTGGGCGAGCCCGTCGAGTCGGCGCCCTACATCGACATCACCGTCTCCGCCCTCAGGACGTTCGGCGTCGAGGTCTCCGAGGGGGACGCGGCGACGGACGACGGGCGCCCGGCCCGCTCCTTCGTCGTCTGCGCCCCGGGCGGCTACGTCACGCCCGGCGAGGTGTCCGTGGGCGGCGACTGGTCGAACGCCGCGTTCTGGCTCGCCGCGGGCGCGATCGGGGAGGGCGGCGTCGCCGTGCGGGGGCTCGACCTCGCGAGCGCCCAGGGCGACCGCCAGGTCCTCGCCGCGCTCGCCCTGCTCGGCGCCCGGGTGCTGCGCCGCCCGGGCGGCGCCGCGTGCGAGCTCGACCGCCTTCGCGGCCGCGAGCTCGACGTGAGCAGCTGCCCCGACCTCGTGCCGCCCCTCGCCGCCGTCGCCGCCGTCGCGGAGGGCACGACGCGCGTGCGCGGCGCGGCGCGGCTGCGCATCAAGGAGTCGGACCGCCTCGAGACCGTCTCCGCCGCGATCCGCGCCCTTGGGGGCCGCGCGCGGGCCCTCGACGACGGCCTCGTCATCGAGGGCGTGCCCGAGCTCGCCGGCGGCACCGTCGACGCGGCGAACGACCACCGCATCGCCATGATGGCCGCGATTCTCGCGTCCCGCTGCTCCGGCCCCGTGACCATCCTCGGGGCGGAGTGCGTCGCCAAGTCCTACCCCGCCTTCTTCGAGGACCTCGCGGCCCTCGGGGGCATCGTCAGAAAGGAGCGGTGATGCCGTCCTCGTTTGGCACCGCGCTCAGGGTCACCGTGTTCGGCCAGTCGCACTCCCCCGCCGTCGGGTGCGTCGTGGAGGGACTCCCCTCGGGGCTGCCCGTCGACCTCGAGGCCCTCTCGGCCTTCGTGGCGCGCCGCGCCCCCGGAAACGACCCCTGGGGGACGCCGCGCAAGGAGCCGGACGCCCCCCGCATCGTCTCAGGGCTCAACCCCGACGGGCGCACCTGCGGCGCTCCGCTCGCCGCCGTCATCGAGAACACCAACACCCGCTCGCGCGACTACAACAACCTCCTCGCCGTGCCGCGGCCGGGGCACGCCGACTTCGCTGCCTGGGCCAAGTGGCACGGGGAGCAGGACGTGCCGGGCGGCGGCCACTTCTCCGGCCGGCTCACCGGCCCGCTCTGCGTTGCGGGCGGGATAGCCCTCCAGTGGCTCGCCACCAGGGGCGTGAGCGTGCGCGCCCACGTCGCCGAGCTCGCCGGCATCTCCGACGAGCCCTTCTCCGCGCTCGACAACTCGCCCGCCTCGCTCGAACTTCTCGCCCGCCAGATGGCCGCCCTCGCCGACGGGAGGCGCATGCCGACCGTGGACGGGACGGCGGGCGAGCGCATGGTCGAGGCCGTCATGGACGCACGGTCGCGCAAGGACACGCTCGGCGGCATCGTCGAGTGCGTCGCCACGGGCCTGCCCGCGGGGGCGGGCTCGCCGATGTTCGACGGCGTGGAGAACGTCATGGCGCGCGCCCTCTTCGGCATCCCCGCGGTGAAGGGCGTCGAGTTCGGGCGCGGCTTCGGCGTGGCCCGGATCTCCGGCACGCAGAACAACGACCCCTACGAGGTCCGCGGCGGCGCCTGCGTCCCCGCGACCAACAACGCCGGCGGCATCCTCGGCGGCATCACGACGGGCGCCCCGGTGCTCGTGCGCTGCGCCTTCAAGCCCATATCCAGCGTCATGGTCGAGCAGGACTCCGTCGACCTCACGACGATGGAGCCGGCGCGGCTCAAGGTGCACGGCCGCCACGACACCACGGCGGTCATCCGGGCGGTCCCCGTGGTCGAGGCGGTCTGCGCGCTCGCGCTCGCGGACGTCCTTCTCGCCTGGCCCGCCGAGTGACGCCCGCAGGCGACTAAGAAAGGTTTGACATGCCTGAGCTCTCTGAACTTCGACGTGAGATAGACCGCATAGACGGGGAGATCTTCCGGCTCTTCTCGGAGCGCGCCGGCGTGGCCGAGCAGGTCGCGGCCTACAAGCGCGAGCGCGGCATGCGCGTCTTCGACCCCGCCCGCGAGCGCGCGAAGGTCGCGGACGCCGCGGAGCGCGCGCCCGAGGACCTGGCGACCTACGCCCAGGTGCTGATGGAGCTCCTCATGGAGGCCTCCCGGGCGCGCCAGCACGCGCTGCTCTCCGACGTGGCGGACGACGGCACCCTCGCGCTCGTCGAGCGCGCCCGCGCGGAGACGCCGGAGCTTTTCCCCCGCTCGGCGCACGTCTCGTGCCAGGGGGTCGAGGGGGCCTACTCGCAGATCGCGGCGGAGCGCATCTTCCGCCGCCCCTCGATCAGCTACGCCGCGACGTTCGACGGCGTGTTCCGCGCCGTCGAGCAGGGCGCCGCGGACTACGGCGTCATCCCCGTCGAGAACTCCACCGCCGGCTCGGTGAACCAGGTCTTCGACCTCATGATGGAGCACTCGTTCTACGTGGTGCGCACCACCCGCGTGAAGGTGGACCACAACCTGCTCGCCCTGCGCGGCGCCGAGCTTTCCGGCATCCGCGAGATATTCAGCCACGAGCAGGCGATCAACCAGTGCGCGGAGTTCATCTCCGGCCTGCCCGACGTCCGGGTGCGCGTCTGCGAGAACACCGCGGCGGCGGCCAAGGGGGTCGCCGAGTCCGGCCGGCTCGACGTCGCCGCGCTCTCGTCGCTCCCCTGCGCCGGCCTCTACGGCCTCGAGGTGCTCTCCGCCGACGTCCAGGACCGCGACAACAACTACACGCGCTTCGCATGCATCTCCAAGAGCCTCGAGGTCTACCCCGGCGCGGACCGCACCTCCCTCATGATCGTGCTGCCCCACGAGCCCGGCGCCCTCTACAAGCTGCTCGCCAAGTTCTACGCGCTCGACATCAACCTCCTCAAGCTCGAGAGCCGCCCCATCCCCGAGCGCGACTTCGAGTTCATGTTCTACTTCGACATCGAGTGCCCGGTCGCGGCGCCCGAGTTCTCCTCCCTCCTGGCGACGCTCTCCCCGCTCTGCCAGGAGTTCCGCTACCTCGGGAGCTATGCGGAGGTGATCTAGGTGGCGGGCATGAGGGGCCTCGGCGAGGCGAGCTTCGGCCTCGTGGGGCGCTCGCTCGGGCACAGCTGGTCGCCGCAGATCCACGCGCGGCTGGGCTCCGCCCCCTACGCGCTCGTGGAGGTCGAGCCGGACGGGCTCGCCCCCCTCGTGCGCGACGGCGCGTGGCGCGGCCTCAACGTGACCATCCCCTACAAGCGCGAGGCGGCGGCCCTCGCGGACGTGCGCTCCCCCGCCGTGGAGCGGATCGGCGCGGCGAACACCCTCGTGCGAGCCGAGGACGGGAGCGTCGTCGCCGAGAACACCGACGTCCTCGGCTTCTCCTGGATGCTCGCTCGCTTCTGTCGAGAGCGCCTCGGGGGCTCGCCGCGCGACCTCCTCGAGGGCGAGAAGGTCCTCGTCCTCGGGAGCGGCGGCGCGAGCCAGGCCGTCGTCGACGCGCTCGAGCACGTCGCCGGGGCGCGCGCCGTCGTGATCTCGCGCTCGGGCGCCGAGACCTACGCCACCCTCGTCGAGCGCCATGCGGACGCAGCGCTCCTCGTCAACACCACGCCCGTGGGCATGTTCCCGCGCTGCCCCGCGACGCCCGTCCCCGAGGGGGACCTCGCGCGCCTCGCGGGGCTCAGGGGCGTGCTCGACGTGGTCTACAACCCCGAGCGCACCGGGCTCTGCCTCTGCGCCGAGCGCCTCGGCCTCCCGAGCGAGTCGGGCCTCGCCATGCTCGTCGCCCAGGCGCTCTATGCGAGCGAGCTCTTCCAGGGCCGCCCGATCGACGACGCCGTCGTCCCCCGGATCGAGCGCGAGATTCGCTCCCAGACCCAGAACGTGGTGCTCGTCGGCATGCCCGGCGCCGGCAAGACGAGCTGCGGCAGGGCCCTCGCCCGCGCGCTCGGCAGGCCGCTCGTCGACATAGACGAGGTCATCGCCACCGAGCAGGGCCGCAGCGCAGCCCAGATCATCCGCGAGGACGGCGAGGGGGCCTTCCGCGCGGTCGAGTCCGAGGTCACCGGCCGCTACGGCGCCCGCTCCGGCCTCGTCATCGCCTGCGGCGGGGGCGTCGTCACGCGCCCGGAGAACTACGCCCCGCTGCACCAGAACGGCACGATCGTCCTTCTCGACCGCCCGGTCGACCAGCTCGGCACCGAGGGCCGCCCGGTCTCGCAGTCGCGCGGCGTCGAGGCGCTCGCGGCCGAGCGCATGCCGCTCTACCGCGCCTGGGCGGACCTCGTCGTGACGTGCACGGGGACGCCCCAGGGCGACGCCGCGCTCGTCCGGTCCCGCCTCGGCCTGTAGCGGCGCGCGAGGCGCGCGGACTTGTGGCGTTTTGCCGGAGCCTCGACCGCCCGCCGCGCCGCTCGGCGGGATGGGCGGCACGCCGGCGCGACACACGTATACTAGCCATTCGAAAAGACGGATGACGCAGTCGTATGACGGTGAGTGGAGACGGGGCTCTGACTCGCGATTCGACGACGGGGAAAGGATCGCGGAGTGGACAGGCACCAGATCGCAGAGGAGGTCCTCGCGGCCATCGGCGGGGGCAAGAACGTCATGGCCAACGACATCTGCATGACCCGCCTCAGGCTCGTGACCGAGGACCCCTCGCTCGTCGACACCGACCAGCTCTCCGCCGCGCGCGGCGTGCTCGGCTTCGTGAGGAGCGGGGACAACGGCATCGAGGTCGTCTTCGGGCCCGGCAAGGCCGAGGCCGTCCACGACGAGATCGCGCGCATGACCGGCGTCGACACGAGCGACGTCGAGCAGGGTCCGTCCTTCCTCCCCCAGCAGAGCTCCATCAGGGTCCACATCACCCCCGCCCGCCTTCGGCCCGCCCCGGTGGCGCCCGCCGCGCCCGCGGCGGACGACGAGCGCTCCCCCGTGGACGAGCTCGTCAGCCTGCTGAGCGAGATCGAGCCCTCTGACGCCGACCTCGACGCGGAGGACGATGACGACGCCCTCGAGGCGACCGAGGACGACGAGGGGCGCGGCGAGCCCGAGCGCAGGAAGCCGCGGGTCCTCGTGATCAACGGCCCCAACATCAACATGCTCGGCATCCGCGAGCCGGACATCTACGGGCACGACACCTATCAGGCCCTTCTCGGCATCTGCCAGGCGAGCGCCCGCGACGCCGGCTTTGCGGACTGCACCTGCTTCCAGTCCAACCACGAGGGCGACCTCATCGACGCCATCCAGGACGCCTACGGAAGCTACGACGGCATCGTCATCAACCCAGGCGCCTACACGCACACCTCCATCGCCATCCTCGACGCCGCGAAGGCGGTGGGCCTGCCCATGGTCGAGGTGCACATCTCCAAGCTCGACGAGCGCGAGGAGTTCCGCCAGGTCTCCTACATCCGCGCCGCCTGCTTCGAGACGATCACCGGCCTCGGCCTGGACGGCTACCGCAAGGCGATGTTCGACCTTGCGGGGCACCTCGGGCTCTAGCGCGACGTTGCCTCCGGGCCCACGAGCCCGGGGTCCACAGGCGGTTGGGCGATCGCATCCCCCGGGACGACAGACGCTCCTCTCGACATCTGCCAGGATCTAGGCGAGAGGAACCCCGTCGAAGGAGGCCGCCATGAAGCCCCGTCCCCCTGCCAAGCTCGTGCTCCCCGTCGTGTACCTCGCCGTCTGGGGAGGCTCCGTCGCCGGCATCTGGATGGCCGACGACGCGGGCCTCATGGGCGCCATCATCCTGTGGCTCTACCTCCTCATGCCCGCCGTGACCCTGGGGACGTCGGTCGCCGCCGCGCTGCTCGACGCCTACGGGAGGGCCACGTGGCTCTGGGCGCCCGCCTGCGGCGTCGGGCTCATGCTCGTGCCCTCCCTCACGACGTCGCTCGCCAACACGCTCGCCACGGGCAACGTCCACGCGCCAGACCTCGGCGTCTTTGCCGTCGGGACGGCCATCTCGCTCGTGGGACTCCTGGCCGGGCGAGCTGCGGGGGCCCTCCGACGGCGGCGAGGGGGCGGTCGGGCATGAGGCCGCGTTCGGGGGCTTCCCTGTCGCTTGCCTACCTCGGCGCGTGGGCGGTCGCGGCCGTCGTGCTCCTCGCCGCCCGGGAGGGCGCGTTCGGGCCGCCCCAGCTGGCATGGCCGGCGCTGCTCGCGCTCTACCTCCTCATGCCCGCGACGGCGGTCGTGGTCTCCTACGCGGCGGGGCGCGGGGGCGCGTTCGGCCGATGCGCGTGGGCGCCAATCCTGGCGATAGGCGTGCTCCAGCAGGCGCTCCACTGCTTCACGCCTCACTTCTACCTGAGCGCCATCGAGCTCTGCCTGAGCCTCGGGCTGTCGATCATCGCCTACCTCGTGGGATACGTGGTCAGGCGCGTGCGGGAATCCTGAGCGCCTCCCTGAGCTCTGCCGCGCTGTGCACCCCAAGGGCCCGGTAGACGCGGCTCCGGTACGACTTGACCGTGCCGCGCGCGAGGTGCAGGCGCTCGCACACCTCGGGCTCGCCCATGCCGCCGGCGAGGCAGAGCGCCACCTCCACCTGCGTCTCACTGAGCCCGCGCTCGCTCAGGAGCTCCCGCGCGAGCGCGTCATGGCGCGGGGCGTCGCCGGGCTCGGGCCCGAAGGCGCGACCGAAGGCAAGCGCGGCCAGGGCGGCGACGAGGAGCCACGCCCCGTCGAGCGGGCCGGGCTCGGGGAGGACGACCCTCGCCACCGCGTCCTGAGAAAGTGCGATCAGAGCGAGACCCATGAGACCGGAGGCCTCGGGGGCGCGACAGGCGAGCTCCTGCGACCCTGCCCTGAGGACGCAGCGCGCCCGCGAGGCGGGGGCGTCCCCGGGCTCGCGGCGCGCGATGTCCGCGCCCAGAAGCGCGAGCGCCGCGACGACGAGCAGCGCTCCCGCGAGGCGACGTGGCCACGTCGAGACGACGAGCGCGGGGACGAGGGGCGCGACCAGCGCCGTGACGAGCCCCTTGTCCCAGGAGGGCGAGGTGCCGAGGCGCTCGCCGAGCGCATGGGCGCCGCCGGTGTCCGCGCCCAGGAGGACGAAGCACGAGAGCGAGACCGAGACGAGCAGCGCGCCGGCAACGACGCAGGCGCTGGAAAGCGACGAGGGCGCCAGGAGGGTGACCAGCGAGGCGCAGGGCGGCGTGGCCGCGGCCAGCGCCTCCGCAAGCCGCCGCGCGCGGCTCTCGCCAGCTCGGTCGTCCTTCTCGCCCCGCGCTCCCCCGACCTCTTTCGCGAGGGCCTCGAGCTCGTCCTTCGAGCCGACGCCCAGCTTCTCGTAGCCCCTCGAGCGCAGGGTGCCGACGGTCGACTCCGAGACGCCGAGCGCGCGGGCGATCTGGGGGCGCGTCTCGCCGGCAAGGGTCCTCTCCAGCACCTCCGCCTCACGCGGGCTGAGGGGGCGGGCGGCGAGGGAGGCGAGGGGCGCGGAGGCGTCAGCGGGCTTACCGCCGCGGGACGAAAGCGCCCTGACCGCGAGCACCGCCACGACTGCGCACGTCGCGAGCGAGAGCGACGCGAGCGCGACGGCGGGCGAGGGGGCCGGGAGGAGGGCGCAGGCGAGGACGGCGACGCCAGAGACCGAGAAGAGCTCCCGCTCGGGAACGCCCGCCCCCACGGCCAGGCATATCAGGCCGATGAGCGAGACCGTCGAGAGGGCGACCGCGAGGGCAGAGGGGAGCTGCAGTCCCAGCGCCCGAGCGGCGGCGCAGAGCGCGAGGGCTGACGTGGCAACCCCGCCGGCCGCCACCATCGCGCGCCGGCAGCGCTCGGAGGAGACGGGGTCCGCCGCGCCGAGCAGCCTCCCTGCAAGGACGAGGGCGGAGGCGAGGGGAACGGAAAGGGGGAGCGCGCACGCGGAGGTCAGAAGGCAGGCGATCCAGGCGAGCGCGAGCGGTCCCCGGCGACGACCCATGTGGGCACGCGCGGACAAGGGAGCCCTACCGGTCGCGGCAGCTCCAGACGGCGCCCTCCGTGGCGATGAAGTCAACGGGAACGTCATGGCCGTCCGTCGGGAGCGGGTTGGAGGAGAGCATCGTCGTGCGCGCGAGGCCGATCTTGTCGCCGGGATAGAACGCGAGGAAGCGGTCGTAGTAGCCGCCGCCGTAGCCCACGCGGTGTCCGGCCCCGTCGAAGACGAGGCCCGGGACGAGGCATACCGAGCCGACCATATCGGGCGTGGTCACGACCGGCGCGTCCGCGGCGGGCTCGAGGATGCGCATCGTGCGCGGGACGAGCTCGTCGAGCGAGCGGATCTCGTGGAAGGCCATGTCGTGGGCCTCGAGGTCGACCCTCGGGACGGCGACGCGCCGCCCCTCCGCGAGCAGCGACTCGATGAGCGCGCGCGTCCCCACCTCCGCCTCGCGCGACACGTACGTCAGCACGAGGGAGGCCTCGGAGAAGAGCGGGAACGCCTCGAGGGCGCTTCGTATCGAGGCGTCGCTCTCAAGGCGGGAGCGTGCCGGGATGGCGCGACGAGCGACGAGGTAGTTGCTCCTGAGCGAGCTCTTGTCGGCGTCCGTCCCGTATGAGCTCGCCATGGCCTCTCCCCTCTCTCGCTGAAGCAATGGGACCATTCTAGCAGTGAATCCCCGACGCACCCGTCTCGTGGCGGGCAATTCAACCCGTTTTGCCGTACCATAGGGTGCCGTGTGAACGCTGACGCGCCATGGCGCGACGAAGGGGGAAGACATGCCCAACGAGGGTAGCTACGAGGCCGCAAAGCGCAGGAGCGACGAGGTCCACGCCGACCTTCTCGTCCATCCCGAGAACTACACGATGCTCACGGGCGACCGCCCGACGGGCCGGCTCCACCTCGGTCACTACTTCGGCACGCTCGTCGACCGCGTGCGCCTGCAGGACATGGGCGTGCGCACCAACATCATCATCGCCGACTACCAGGTCATCACCGACCGCGACACCACCGAGCACATCCGCGACAACGTCTACAACATGGTCATCGACTACCTCGCCTGCGGGATCGACCCGGCCAAGACGATGGTATTCACGCACTCAGCGGTGCCCGAGCTCAACCAGCTCATGCTCCCCTTCCTCTCCCTCGTGACCGAGGCCGAGATGGAGCGCAACCCCACCGTCAAGGCCGAGCAGGAGGCCTCCGGCCACGCGCTCACGGGGCTTCTGCTCACCTACCCCGTGCACCAGGCCTGTGACATCCTCTTCTGCAAGGGCAACATCGTGCCCGTGGGCCGCGACCAGCTCCCCCACATCGAGATCACCTCCAAGATCGCCCGCCGCTTCAACGAGCGCTACGGCAAGGTCTTCCCCGACGTGACGGGCCTTCTCACCTCCACGCCGCTGCTTCCCGGCCTCGACGGCCGCAAGATGAGCAAGTCCTACGGCAACGCGATCTCCATCTCCATGACCGCGGAGGAGACGGCAAGGCTCATCAAGAAGTCCAAGAGCGACTCCGAGCGCAACATCACCTTCGACCCCGAGAACCGCCCGGAGATCTCCGGTCTTCTCACCACGGCCGGCATCTGCACCGGCCGCGACCCGAAAGAGATCGCCGAGGAGATCGGCATGGGCGGCGCGGGCCAGCTCAAGCGCGTGGTGACCGAGGCCGTCAACGGCTACTTCGCCCCCATCCGCGAGCGCCGCGCGGAGATCGAGAAGGACATGGGCTACGTGGCCGACGTCCTGCACGAGGGCAACCGCCGCGCCCGCGAGATCGCGACCGCGACCCTCGACGAGGTCCGCGAGGCCATGGGCATGGTCTACTAGGCGAGCCTGAGGCCCCGCGCCTCACGCGACACCCTGGGTTCCGCCGCGTCCTGCGGTCCGCGCGCACAGACTCGATGTGACGCGGTCGGGAAGCACGGGCCGCCACTCAAATCCGGAACTGAGCGCGACGACGTGCTCAGTTCCGGAAATGAGCGGCGGCCCGTGCTCAGATTCGGATTTGAGCGCCGGGCTACGGGGCCTTGCGGGCGGCGCGCGACCTCGACCTGCGTGAGCGTGGCCGGCCGGGGGGCCGACATCCTCGCGTGCCGCCGCAACGGGCCCGCCGCGGCGCTCAGTTCCGGATTTGAGCACCGGCCCCTACTCAGTTCCGGATTTGCGTGCGAGGCGGGTGTCCGCCGTACGCTGGCCGAGCGTACGGCTACTTCAACGTCGCGTACATCACGGCCTTGATGCTGTGCAGGCGGTTCTCCGCCTCGTCGAAGACGCGGCTGCGCGGCCCCTCGAAGACCTCGTCGGTCACCTCGAGCTCGGCCAGGCCGAACTTCTGGTAGACCTCCTCGCCGATCGTGGTCTTGCGGTCGTGGAAGCTCGGCAGGCAGTGCATGAAGATCGCGTCGGGAGCCGCCTTGGCCATGAGCTCGGCGTTCACCTGGTACGGCGAGAGCAGGCGGATGCGCTCGCCCCAGAGGTCGGCGGACTCGCCCATGGAGACCCAGATGTCGGTGTAGATGACGCTCGCGCCGCGGGCGCCCTCCTCGACGTCCGCCGTGAGAGCTATCGTGGCGCCCGTCTCGGCGGCGATCGCGCGGCACGTCTCGACCAGCTCGGCGGAGGGCATCTGCTCGGCAGGGCCGCACGCGCAGAAGTCGATCCCCAGCTTGGCGCACACCACCATGAGCGAGTTGCCCACGTTGTTGCCGGCGTCGCCCATGAAGGTCACCTTGCGGCCGGCCATGCCGCCCCGCCCGAACTCCTCCTCCATCGTGAGGACGTCGGCGAGCATCTGCGTGGGGTGGAACTCCGTGGTGAGACCGTTCCAGACGGGAACGCCCGCGTACTCGGCGAGCTCCTCAACGCGCTCCTGCCCGAAGCCGCGGTACTCGATGCCGTCGAACATGCGGCCGAGCACGCGCGCCGTGTCGGCGATGGACTCCTTCTTGCCGATCTGGCTCGCGGAGGGGTCGAGGTAGACGGCGTGCATGCCGAGGTCCGCGGCGCCCACCTCGAACGCGCAGCGCGTGCGCGTGGAGGTCTTCTCAAAGACGAGGGCGACGTTTCTGCCCTCGAGATAGCGGTGCGGCTCGTGCGCGCGCTTCTTGGCCTTGAGGTCGGCGGAGAGGTCGAGCAGATAGCGGATCTCGTCAGGGGTGAAGTCGAGGAGCTTGAGGAAGCTCCGCCCAGAGAGGCTCACGGACATGTTCTTCTCCTTCCGGGCGCGGCCCGTCGCTGGTTTGCTGAGGAGAGCATTGTATTCCCCGCCGCTCGCCGACGCACTCGGCAGAACGGGGCGCTTTGCACAACCTTAACGGTCGCAGGCGCGGAGCGGCGCCGCGCAAGCGGTACTATGTGAGAATAGCCGTGAGGTAGGCTCACACCACAACGCTGTTGAAAGGTTCGCGATGAGCAAGGACAAGACGAGAGACGCCGCAGACCAGGACGTCAAGAAGGGCGCCAAGACGGCACGCCGCGAGAAGGAGCTCGAGAAGGCCGCCGAGAAGTACGCCGGCAAGGACAAGGACGGCAAGCGCGACTTCTCCTACACCCAGAACCGAGAGATCAGCTGGCTGCGCTTCGACGACCGCATCCTCGACGAGGCCTACGACCCCGACGTCCCCATCTTCGAGCGCCTCAAGTTCTGCGAGATCGTCGAGTCCAACCTCGACGAGTGGTTCATGATCCGCGTGGGCGGCCTCTCCGACCTCGCCTCGCTCAAGAACCAGCCGCGCGACAACAAGTCCAACCAGACGCCCGCCGAGCAGCTCGACGGCATCTTCGAGGCCCTGCCCGCCCTCGTGGAGCGTCACGAGCGCGGCCTCGCCGAGGTCGAGTCGCTCCTCGCCGAGAAGGGCCTCGTGCGGGTCTCCCCCGCCGAGTACACCGACGAGGACCGCTCCGCCGTGCGCCGGCACTTCGAGCGCCGCCTCGCGCCGATCATCTCCCCCCTCATCGTCGACCCGCGCCACCCCTTCCCCAACCTGAGGAACGGGCGGCTCTTCGTGGCCTGCTCGCTCGACGGCGTCGACGAGACGGGCCTTCTCGGCATCATCGAGGTGCCGCGCACCGAGGCACGCGTCGTCGCGCTGCCCTCCGGGCCCAAGACCTGGCGCTACACCCTGCTCGAGGACGTCCTCGAGACCTCGCTCGACCAGTGCTTCGGAGACTACGTCCCCAAGCGCTCCGCGGTGCTGCGCGTCACGCGCAACGCGGACATCGACCCCGACGGCGAGGGAGTCGAGGAGGAGGAGGACTACCGCCAGCACATGAAGAAGGTCCTCAAGCTCCGCCAGCGCCTCCAGCCCGTCCGCCTGGAGATCCGCGGCAAGCTCGGCAAGAAGCTCGAGGACCTCGTCGCCGGCGAGCTCTCGCTCGAGCCTCGCCGGATCTTCCACCTCGAGCGCCCCATCGACCTCGGGTACGTCTACGGGCTCGAGCCCCACATCCCCGACCACGTTCACACCGCCTGCGTCTACCGTCCCTTCGAGCCGCAGATCTCCCCCATGGTCGACCTCTCGCGCCCGATGCGCGGGCAGGTGGAGGACCACGACGTCCTGCTCACCTACCCCTACGAGTCCATGACGCCGCTGCTGCGCCTCGTGCGCGAGGCCTCCGCCGACGACGCGTGCATCTCCATCAAGATCACGCTCTACCGCGTGGCCAAGAGCTCGCACCTCTGCGAGAGCCTCATCAGCGCCGCCGAGGCGGGCAAGGACGTCACCGTCCTCATGGAGCTGCGCGCCCGCTTCGACGAGGCCAACAACATCGCCTGGGCGGAGCGCCTCGAGGACGCCGGCTGCACCGTCATCTACGGCTCCGAGGGCTTCAAGTGCCACTCCAAGATCTGCCAGATCACCTATCACGACCGCGACGGCATCCGCCGCATCACGTGCCTCGGCACCGGCAACTTCAACGAGAAGACCGCGACGCTCTACTCCGACTTCATGCTGCTCACCGCCGACGAGGGCATCGGCGCGGACGGCAACACGTTCTTCCGCAACCTCTCCCTCGGCAACCTCCGCGGCACCTATCGCCAGCTCGGCGTGGCGCCCGTGGGCCTGAAGCCGCTCGTCATGCGCGGCCTCGACCGCGAGATCGCCCGCGCCCGCGAGGGCGCGCCGGCGCGCGTCTTCTTCAAGATGAACTCGCTCACGGACCGCGACGTCATCGACAAGATCTCCGAGGCCTGCGAGGCCGGCGTCAAGGTCGTCATGATCGTGCGCGGCATCTGCTGCATCAAGGCGGGCGTCCCGGGCAAGACCGACGGCCTCGTGGTGCGCCAGATCGCCGGCCGCTTCCTCGAGCACGCGCGCATCTACGCCTTCGGCGAGTACTCGGACACGATCTACCTCTCGAGCGCCGACATGATGACGAGAAACACCGAGCGCCGCGTGGAGATCGCCTACCCCGTGCGCGACCCCGCCTGCTCGGAGATCGTCCGCCACTTCATCGAGCTCCAGCTCTCGGACAACGTCAAGGCGCGCCAGCTCACGGCCGACGGCACCTGGGCGCGCGTCGAGTCCAGCCCCGACGACCCGCGCGTCATCTGCCAGGAGGTCCTCCTCAAGGAGGCCTACGAGCGCGCGAGGGCGGCCGTCGAGGAGCGCGCGGCCGCCGCGAAGGCGGACCGCTTCGAGCCCGAGCCCGAGGCGGCCCCGGCGCTCACGCCCGTCGAGGACGCGGTGGCTGCCGAGGAGCCGGGCGAGGAGGCCGCTGGGGCGGCCGCCGACGCGGCCCCCGTCCCCGCGCCGGAGCCCCCCGCGGCGCCCGCGCCTGCCCCCCGCCCCGCCCCGAGCCCGGCCCCGGCGCGGCGCAAGGGCCGCGTCGGCCGCGCGCTGTCCCTCTTCGGCCAGGCCTTCGGCACCCTCTTCGGCGGAGGTGACGAGTGAGCGAGGAGCTCGAGCTCGTCTGCGAGCGCATGACCTATGGCCCGGACGCCGTCGCCCATGACGGCGGCGGGCGGGCCGTCTTCGTCTCCGGGGCGGTCGCGGGCGACCGCGTCCGCGCCGTGGTGGACCGCGAGGAGGACCGCTGGGCCCATGCCCGCGCGACCGAGGTCTTGGAGGCCTCCCCCGACCGCGTCACGCCCGCATGCCCGTACGCGGGCGCCTGCGGGGGCTGCCCGTGGGCGGCGCTCTCGCGCGACGCGCAGGCTGCGGCCAAGCGCGCCTGCGTCGTCGACGCGCTCTCGCGCGTGGGGCGCATGGGCGACGCGCGCGCCGAGGAGCTCGTCGCCCCGCTCGAGTCCGCGGGCGACCCCTGGGGGTATCGCAACAAGGTCGAGCTCGCCGTCTCCCGGGATCGCGGTCGCGTCGCGCTCGGAATGCACGCCGCGTGCGGCGAGGGGGTCGTGCGGGTCAAGGGCTGCATGCTGCTCGACAAGGCGCACGCCGGTGCCGTCAAGTCCGTCGCCGGCGCGCTCTCCTACCTCTCCAACAGCCATGGGCTCGACCTCGAGCGCGTGGGCATCCGCGTCTCGCGGCGCACGCGCGACGTCGAGGTCGCCCTCTGGGACCGTCCCGGGGCCTTCCCACGCGCCCAGGCGGCAAAGGTGCTCGAGGACGCCCTCAGGCCCACCTCCGTGGTGCGCGTCATGCAGAAGGGCCCCGCCAAGGCGCGCCGCATCGCGGGCGTGGAGTGCCTCTCCGGCGCCGGCTCGTGGGGGGAGCTCGTCGGGGACGAGCGCATGCGCGTCTCCGCCCCGTCCTTCTTCCAGGTGAACACGCGCGGCGCCGAGCGGCTCGTCGAGCTCGTCATGGCCGCCCTCGACCCGCGTGATGACGAGGAGGCCATGGACCTCTACTGCGGCGCCGGCACCTTCACGCTCCCGCTCGCCCGGAGGGCCGGCTTCGTCTCCGCCGTGGAGTCCTACGGGCCGGCGGTACGCGACCTGCGGCGCAACCTCGAGACCGCGGGGCTGGACAACGTCGACCCAATCGGGGGGGACGCGGGCAGGGAGTTCCCGGACACGGATGCCGACGTGATCGTGGTCGACCCTCCTCGCGCGGGCCTCTCCGCGGACGTGGTGCGCCGGCTCTCCGAGCAGCCCGCCCGGGCCATAGCCTACGTCTCCTGCGACCCGGCGACCCTGGCTCGCGACCTCGCGCGCTTTGGCGAGGCCGGGACCTTCTCGCCCGTTCGCGTGACGCCGGTGGACCTCTTCCCCCAGACGTATCACGTGGAGACGGTGACGCTGCTCGAGCGCACGTGAGGCGCGCCCGGCAAGCGGCATGACGCGGCTGCTTAACACTACCTATCTGGTAGGAATAAAGCGCAGCTCATGACCGTTAGCCGTCATTTCTGCCCCCGGACGACAAACAGTTGCGCGCGCGGCGCGAAACGTGTAAAAACAGAATGAACCTGGGCGAGGGGCCCAGGCCCAGGCTAGAGAGAGGAATCAACATGAAGGCTACGGTCAACGAGGATTGCATCGGCTGCGGGCTCTGCGAGGGCACCTGCCCCGACGTCTTCTCCATCTCTGACGACGGCGTCGCCGTCGCCATCGAGGAGGACGTCCCCGAGGACGCCGAGGACGCCGCCCAGGAGGCTGCTGACAACTGCCCCGTCTCCGCCATCGTCGTGGAGTAGGCAGCTGCGCCAGGCGCTGCCGGCGGGGGCCCTCGGGCCCCCGCTTTTTTGTTTTACGGCCCCTTCCGCGTTTGCTCGTGCAAACGCGAGGGCAATCACGGGTCCCCTTGGGGGCCAACTGGGAAAACGCGGCAGATCGCGCCGCGTTTGCTCGTGCAAACGCGGGGGCGGCCCTACAATGGGACACGCAACGTGACACGGACAGGAGGTCGTGCGTGATACTCGCCTCACAATCCCCGCGCCGCCGCGAGCTGCTGGCGGACGCGGGCTTCGAGCTCACCATCATCCCCGCCCAGATCGACGAGTCCCGCCTGCCGGACGAGACCCCCGTCGAGCTGGTGGGCCGGCTCGCCGCCGAGAAGGCCGAGGCGGTCCGGGCGAGCCTGGAGGCGGGGGTTCGGGACGACCTGCTCGTCGCGGCGGACACCATCGTGTGGATGGGCGACGAGGCCCTGGGGAAGCCCTCGGACGCCTCAGACGCGGCGGCCATGCTGCGCGAGCTCTCGGGCCGCACGCACCACGTCTCGACGGGCGTCTGCGCGATGAGGCTCGCCCCGGGCGGAGAGCCCATAGCGGAGACGCGCTTCGTCGAGACGACGGACGTCACGTTCTGGGAGCTCACCGGGGCTGAGGTCGCGGCCTACGTCGCCACGGGCGAGCCGCTCGACAAGGCGGGCGCCTACGGCATCCAGGGGGCCGGGCGAATGCTCGTGAGACGGGTCGACGGGGACTACCCCAACGTCGTCGGGCTGCCCGTCGCCCGCCTGGTGCGCGAGCTCGGCAGGCTCATGTCAGACGGGGCGGACCCCGTCGCGGAATCCATCAGGTTGGGAGGGCCCCATGCCTAGCATCACGCAGATCCCGGGCGTCTTCGCCGCCCACGCAACCAACGAGGCGGCAGGGACCGGGTGCACCGTCATCGTCTGCCCGAAGGGCGCCACGGGTGGCGTCGACGTGCGCGGCGGGGCCCCCGCAACGCGCGAGACGGACCTCCTCCGCCCCGAGGAGACCGTCGACGTGCTCCACGCCGTCGTGCTCTCCGGGGGAAGCGCTTTCGGGCTTGCGGCGGCATGCGGCGTCGCGGACGAGCTCGAGCGCCGCGGAATCGGGCTCGACGTGGGGGTGGCGCGCGTGCCCATCGTGTCCGGTGCGTGCCTGTTCGACCTCGCCTGCGGGGACCCGAGCGTGCGGCCCACGGCCGATGACGGGCGCGCCGCATGCGTTCGCGCCCTCGACTGCCCCGGGGCCCCGCTCGCACGCGGCAACGTCGGGGCCGGAGCCGGGTGCACCGTCGGAAAGCTCGCCGGGCCCGACCGCGCCATGAAGGGCGGCCTCGGGGAGGACGTCGAGCGCGCGGGCGAGCTCGTCTGCGGCGCCGTTTCCGCCGTCAACGCCTGCGGCGACGTTCGCGACCCCGACTCGGGGGAGACGATCGCCGGGATGCGCGGGGAGACGGGCGGGCTGGCGAGGACCCTCGACGTTCTTCTCGGCGGCTCGGCGAGCATGCCGCTCGAGCGGACCAACACCACGATCTCCTGCGTGGTCACCAATGCCCGGCTCACCAAGGCACAGGCCACCAAGGTCGCCCAGATGGCGGCCGACGCCTACGCCCACGCCATCTCCCCCACCCACACGACCAACGACGGCGACACCGTCTTCGTCATGGCCACGGGCGCGGTGGAGGCACCCGTGGACGTGGTGGGCTCGCTCGCCACGCGCGCGCTCGGGCGCGCCATCGCCGACGGCGCGCGCCAGGCCGAGACCGCCTACGGCTACCCCGCCGCCCGCGACCTCTAGGCGCGCCCTCGCACCGCCTTCCGACCCCGGCGCTCCGCTCCCCCGCCCGGGCGCCGCATGCCGTCGTGCTCATTTCTGGATTTGAGTACGGGCTCGCGCTCAGTTCCGCATCTGAGCGCCACGTCAGGCCCCGCTTACGCTCAGTTCCGCATCTGAGTGCCGAACCGGCAGCGCCGCCGCGCTCAATTCCGGATTTGAGCGCGGGCCGATGCTCAGTTCCGGATTTGAGTACGGGCCCGCACTCAGTTCGGCATCTGAGTACGAGCTGATGCGCAATTCCGCATCTGAGCGCCGCAAAGGGGCCGCAGCGTGCCCGGCTTCGCAAGAGCCTGGGGCCGGCGCCGCCGACCCGCCCAAGACACCACGCGGCAAAATGCCGCTGCGACGTGAGGCGGCATCGGCCGACGCCCGAACGCCCGCCCTTCTCGCCCGGCGGCTTCTGCGAAGCACCGATCTGGGGAGAAGGGCGGGCGTTTGGCCAGGCGACGGAGAGCCTAGTTGAACTTCACGAGCTTCTGGGCCGCCTTGTAACCGGCGAGCGTGAGCGAGCGGCCCACGGTGCCGGGGAGGTTGGTCGCCATGCCCACGATGCCGTGGCGCGCGCGGCGGTACATGCGCTTGTCGTAGGCCTTGAGCTCGTCCCAGAGCGACTGCAGCTCGTCCATGGCGTCCTCGCGGTCGCTCTTCTTGGAGAAGACGGAGCAGATGGCCATGATGATCGTGAAGTAGTTCATCATGTAGCTGCGCAGCTTCGCCGAGGAGATGTCGTCGTAGACGTGATAGGCGTGCATCATGATGCGGGCGACGCGCCAGTAGTGGTCCACACGGCTCGTGAGCACCTTGTCGTTCACGGACTGGTCCTCGCGACCGATGAAGTAGCGATAGACGTCGGCGTCGAGGTAGTAGATGCTGCGGCACTTGGGGAACGGCACGTAGGCGTAGATGTTGTCCACGTAGAAGGTGTGCGGCGGCATCTGGAGGTTGGCCTCGCGCAGGGTGTCAACGCGGTAGGTGAGCGCGTGCATGAGCAGGTACTGCCACATCATGAAGTGGCCCATGTCGTTCCAGGTGAAGACCTTCCCGCGCGGCAGCACGTGATGGTAGTCAACGACGTTCTGCGTGTCGTCCTCGACGTGCTCGTAGACGTAGTTGGTGATCACGAGGTCGACGTGGTCGCCGAGGCTGATGAAGCGACGGAGCTGCTCGAGCAGGGCCATGACGGCCTCCCCGTCGACCCAGTCGTCGGAGTCGATGTTCTTGAAGTAGACGCCGTCGGCGTTGGCGACGGCCTTCATGACGGCGACGCCGTGGCCGCCGTTCTCCTGGTGGACCGCCTTGATAAGGGACGGGTAGCGCGCCGCCCACTCGTCGGCCTTCGCGGGGGTCTCGTCCTTGGTCGACCCGTCATCGACGATGACGATCTGGACGTCCTCGGCATACCCCGTGCCCTCGAGGATCGACTCGATGCAGTGGTCCATGTACGCGGCCGAGTTGTAGCAGGGGATGCCAAAGGTGATGGTCTTGTTCATCGGGGCCCTTCGGGTCATGGGAGGCGGGCCCTTTTCGGCCCGCCGCAGGTACATCACGGGAGCGGGCCCCGAGGGGCCCGCCATCCGCGCTAGCTGTGCTGGGAGACCAGCTCGTCGGAGAGCTCGAGCGCCGACGCCACGACGCCGTCCATGTCGTAGTAGCGGTACTCGGCGAGCCTGCCCACGCAGTGGAAGTTCACCACGCCGGCGACGCGCTCGCGATAGCGGCGATAGAGCTCGCGGTTGGCGTCCTCGAGGATGGCGTAGTAGGGAGTCTCCCCCGAGCCGGGCGTGTACGCCTTGGAGTACTCCTTCATGATGGTGGTCTTGCCGGGCAGGACCTGGCCGGTCATGTTCTTGAACTCGGTGATGCGGGTGAAGTCCTCGCTCGTGGTGTAGTTGACGGTGCCGACGGGCTGGAACTGGTCCTGGTCGAGCGTCTCGAAGACCATGTCGAGCGTGCGGTACGGCAGCGCGCCGAGGTCGAGGTCGAAGAGCTCGTCGAGCGGGCCGGTGTAGATGACCTCGCCGCCATAGGGCTTGCCGCACACGGAGACGCTCATGTCGGACACCTTGAGGATGTCGCGGGCGTCGACGCCGAGGAAGACCGAGATGAGGTCATGCTCGAGCATGTGCTCGAAGAGCACGGTGTAGCCCTCCGCCGGCATGCCCTGGAAGGGGGCGCCCGGGAAGTAGCGGTCGTCGTCGCCCACGAAGACGGGGACGCGCCCGGTGATGGACGGGTCGATCTGGTCGGGCGTCTGGCCCCACTGCTTCATCGTGTAGTAGAGGAAGACATTCTCGAAGACGTAGTCGGCGACCTCGACGAGCTCGGGGTCGTTCTTCTCGCGAAGCTCCATGATGGGGACCTTCTTGTTCTCGCCGAAGGTCGCAACGAGCTTCTGGTAGAGCCGCTCGCCCTTCTCCTCGCCGAAGGCGAGCTTGAGAGAGCGGTGGTTGAAGGGGACCGGCATGAGTGTGCCGTGGATGTTGGCGAGCACCTTGTGCTGGTAGTCGGTCCACTCGGTGAAGCGCGAGAGGAACTGGTTCACGCGCTCGCTCATGGTGTGGTAGATGTGCGGGCCGTACTTGTGCACGAGGACGCCCGCCTCGTCGTAGTAGTCGTACGCGTTGCCGGCGATGTGGTCGCGACGCTCGAGGATGGCGACCTTGAAGCCGCAGGACTCCGCGAGGCGGCGCGCGCACACGGCGCCGGCGTATCCCGCGCCGACGACGATGGCGTCATAGCTGTCCGGATTGAACCCAGCGGGCAGACCGTTTTCGATACCCATACACGTCCTCTCAGCCGTCAGATACTCGCGTGCCGCCGCTGCGGCGGGGCGAGCGCGCTCCGCTCGCCCAATCGTGCGATAGATTCTAGCACCTCGTCCCTATAATGGTCTCGTGCCCGCACCCTCCCCGCCGATTCTCACACAATCGAGGGGCGAGCGCGCTAGAATGTGAGCGTTTCGCGGCTATCGAAGGGAAGAACATGAGCGACTTTCTCACACGGATGAAGACCGCCGCCAAGGCGGACAAGAAGACCATCGTCCTGCCCGAGGGCGAGGACCCGCGCACCCTCGAGGCGGCCCGCAAGATCGTCGAGGAGGGCCTCGCCGACCTCGTCATCCTGGGCGACCCCGCGACGATCGACGTCGAGGGCGTGACCGTCATCGACCCGAAGAGCCCCACCGCCCCCAAGCACGAGGCCTACGCCCAGAAGTTCGCCGAGCTGCGCGCCAAGAAGGGCGTGACCATCGAGCAGGCCCGCGCGCAGATGATGGACGCCACCTACTACGGCACGATGATGGTCAAGATGGGCGACGCCGACGGCCTGGTCTCCGGCGCCTGCCACTCCACCGCCAACACGCTTCGCCCGGCCCTGCAGATTCTGAAGACGGCCCCGGGCACCAAGCTCGTCTCCGCCTTCATGGTCATGTGCACCAAGACCCCCGAGTTCGGCGCTGACGGCACGCTCGTCTTCGCCGACTGCGGCCTCAACATCGACCCGACCTCCGACGAGCTCTCCGAGATCGCCATCGCCTCCGCGAACTCCTTCAAGACCTTCATGGGCGACGTCGAGCCCAAGGTGGCCATGCTCTCCTACTCCACGATGGGATCGGCCGGCGGCGACACTGCCAAGAAGGTCCAGGAGGCCACGGCCTTCGCCAAGGAGAAGGCGCCCGAGCTCGCCGTTGACGGCGACCTGCAGCTCGACGCCGCCATCGTGCCCTCCGTGGCCCAGCTCAAGGCCCCCGAGAGCACCGTGGCCGGCCACGCCAACGTGCTCGTCTTCCCCAACCTCGAGACCGGCAACATCGGCTACAAGCTCGTGCAGCGCTTCGGCCAGGCGGACGCCTACGGCCCCATCCTGCAGGGCATCGCCAAGCCGGTGAACGACCTGTCCCGCGGCTGCTCCGCCGACGACATCGTGGGCGTCGTCGCCATCACCGCCGTCCAGGCGCAGATGGCCGAGTAGCGCTCACGGCGCACGGCGAGAAGAACCGGCGCGAGAAGAACAGCCGATAAGAACGTGGGGCCCGGAGGCTGATGCCTCCGGGCCCCTTTCCGTGCCGATTCGGGCCTCAGCCCCGCCCCAGCAGCTCGTCGCGCGCGTACGCCCGGCCGGGCCCCTCCTCGAGGTCCGCGCGGATGGTCCAGGGCTCTCCGCCCCCAAGGCGCTCCCCGCACACGCAGCTCACGCCGTTCTCGAGCGCGAGCTTGACGAGACGCCGGTCAATGGTGAGAAGCGTTCCGCCCGTCCTTCTTGCCAGCACGAGGTAGAACATGTCATAGCTCGAATGGCGCAGGCGGACCGACTCGGAAAGCACCTCTGGGCAGAGGTCTTCCATGGGAACGAACTCGTCAACCAGTCGAAGCGCCCGCGCCAGATTATCCTGCATGTCACCCGCGGCCATCTTGCCGCCGCGAACGTGCTTCTGGAAGACATGGATAATCTCTGCGATATAGAGCTGCGGCGCGAGCGCTCGCTCCCCCTCATACATCAGCTGCTCAAACTTCTTTCCCTCAGGCCAGCCGAGGGAAAGCGCGCATCCGGCGCTAGCATCCAAGATAAGCAAGGCGCTCCTCCCTCCCCTCGCGGATTATCTCCACGACGCTCGGAAAGTCGTCGGGCATCTCCACCTTGGGAAGCGCGCGTATCTCGGCGAAGAGCGCCTCGCGCCTTGCGATGCGCGCCTGACGCTCCTCTTCCTCCGTGAGCGCACGCTCGCGCGCGGCGCCCCCCGGAACCAGCCGCAGGTGCTCCTCGATGGCGACGGTCGCCTCCTGGGCGAGGCTCCGGTGCTCGCGCTCCGCGCGCCACTTGAGCGCGTCGTAGGTCCCCTGCGGGAGGTCCCTGATCTGCAGTGCGGGCATCTCAGCTCCTTTCATCATGTGATATGCATGCATAGTACATCATCCACACGACGAAAAAGGCGCCGCCCACCCCGGACGGGACGGGCGGCGCCATCTCGGTCCCAGGCGGGACCGACGCGCATCGAAGGGGGGCTACTTCCCCATGATGGGCTTGGGGCCGGCGGCGCGGACCTCGGGCGCCATCGTGGTGAGGCGCTTCTCGGCGTTGTCGACGAACATCTGGGCGAGCTTCTCGGCCATCTCGTCGTAGGCCGCGCGGTCCTCCCAGGTGTTGCGGGCGTTGAGGAGCTCGGAGGGCACCCCCGGGCAGGTGGTGGGCACGTCGAGGTTGAAGCGCTCGTCGTGGACGAACTCGCAGTCGTCGATGATGCCGGACTGGGCGGCCTCGACCATCTTGCGGGTGTAGGCGAGCTTCATGCGCTTGCCGGTGCCGTAGGGGCCGCCGGTCCAGCCGGTGTTGATGAGGTAGACGCGCACGCCGCCCTTATCGATCTTCTCGCCGAGCATCTGGGCGTAGACGTTGGGGTCGAGCGGCATGAACGGCTCGCCGAAGAGCGAAGAGAACGTGGGCTGGGGCTCCTTGATGCCGCGCTCGGTGCCGGCGACCTTGGAGGTGAAGCCGGTCATGAAGTGGTACATGGCCGCGTTGCGGTCGAGCTTGGCGATCGGGGGCAGCACGCCGAAGGCGTCGGCGGTGAGGAAGATCACGACGTCGGGGGTGCGCTTGGCGCGGCCCTTCTTGACGGCGCCGGGGACGAACTCGACCGGGTAGGCCACGCGGCCGTTCTCGGTGAGGGAGGTGTCGAAGTAGTCGGCCTCGCGGGTGTCGGGGTCGATGACGACGTTCTCGCACATGGAGCCGAAGCGGATGGCGTTCCAGATCTGCGGCTCGGTCTCGGGCGTGATGTCGATGGTCTTGGCGTAGCAGCCGCCCTCGATGTTGAACACCTTGTCCTCGGCCCAGCCGTGCTCGTCGTCGCCGATGAGCAGGCGGTCGTCGGCCGCGGAGAGGGTGGTCTTGCCGGTGCCGGAGAGGCCGAAGAAGACCGTGGTGCCGTGGGAGCGCGGGTTCATGTTGCAGGAGCAGTGCATGGTGAGCACGTTGTCCTCGACGGGCAGCAGGTAGTTCATGACCGAGAAAATCGACTTCTTGATCTCGCCGGAGTACTGGGTGCCCACGACGAGGATCGTGCGCTCCTGGAAGTTGATGAGGACCGCGGCCTCGGAGTGGGTGCCGTAGACCTCGGGGTCGAGCTTGAGCGTGGGGGCGGCCATCACGACGAAGTCCGCCTCGCCGAAGTCGCGCAGCTCGCTCTGCGTGGGGCGCACGAGCATCTGGTGCACGAAGAGCGCCTGGCTCGCGAGCTCGCAGATGGCGCAGATCTTGCGGGAGTAGCGGCGGTCGGCGCCGGCGAGGCCGTGCACCACGAAGAGGCGGCGCTCGGAGAGGTGGCCGATGACCTCGGCCTTGATCTTGTTGTAGTTCTCGACGGAGAACGGCACGTTGACGCTGCCCCACGCGATCTTGTCGTGCACGTCGGGCGTGTCGACGATGAAGCGGTCCTTGGGCGAGCGGCCCGTGTACTGGCCGGTGATGACGGAGAGCGAGCCGGTTCCCGTGAGCTCGCCCTCGCCGCGCTCGACCGCGGTCTCGATGAGGACGGCGGGAGACGCGTCGATGACGGTCTTCTCCTCCGTGTGCGCGATGCCGTATCGCAGAAGCTCCTCGATGATCATGCGTACCTCCTTGGAAAAAGCGGTCCCCGACCGCCCCTTTGACGCAACGGCGCGGCCATCCGCCCGGAACGCGGATGGGCTCAGCAGGTGCTATTATGCCACATCACCCCGCTAGCGGCGCCAACCGCCCCATTCGGCAAGATTCGCGCAACAATTCAGTCAGGAACGGATAAGGTTTTGAGAGATAGGGAACGAAGGGAGAAGAACATGGGCGCCATCACCACCATCTCTGACGGCCACGTCACCGCGAGCGTCGACGCGACGGGGGCCCAGCTCATGAGCCTGCGCACGGACGCGGGAGAGTACCTCTGGCAGGGCGACGAGCGGTTCTGGCCGCGCCGCGCCCCCGTGCTCTTCCCCATCGTCGGCTGCCTGCGCGACAACCGCGCGACGAGCGCCCAGGGCGAGGTCCGCCTCCAGCGCCACGGCATCGCCCGCCTCTACGACCACGCCGTCGTCGCCCAGACCCCGTCGAGCGTGACCTACGAGCTCGCCTCCACCGACGAGACGCGCGCGGCCTATCCCTTCGACTTCCGCCTCAACATGACCTACGCCGTCAAGGACGGGACGCTCTCCCAGACCTTCGCGGTCACCAACGCCGGCGACGTGCCCCTACCCTTCACGCTGGGCGGCCACCCCGCCTTCAACGTCCCCGCCCCCGGATGCGAGGGCGAGTCCTTCTCCGACTACGAGCTCGTGTTCCCCGAGGCCTGGACCGCCGAGGTCCCCACGATCGACGCCGCCGGACTGCACGACTTCTCCAAGACGCACGAGCTCTTCCGCGACTCCGACCGCCTGCGGCTCTCCCACGACCTCATAGCGAGGCTCCTGACCCTGGTCTTCGTCGAGGTCCCGGGGCGCGGCGTGAGGCTCGTCGGCCCCTCCGGGCACGGCGTCGAGGTCTCCTTCGACGGCTTCGACTACCTCGGCGTGTGGACCTCCTCGCCCGAGGCGCCGTTCGTCGCCATCGAGCCCTGGGTCGGCTGCGCGACGGCCTACGACGAGTCCGACGTCTTCGAGAAGAAGCGCGGCACCATCACGCTCGAGCCCGGGCAGTCGTGCGAGAAGACCTTCTCCATGAGGCCCTTCTAGTGACGGGCGCCATCCGACGTGCGACCGAGGGGGACCTCGGCGCGGTGATGGGCGTCTATGACGCCGCGCGCGCCTTCATGCGCTCGACAGGGAACCTCACCCAGTGGGTCGGGGGCTATCCCTCCCGCGCGCACGCCGAGCGCGACCTCGCGGGCGGCTGGCTCTGGGTGCTCGACGAGGGCAGGGGGGCCGTCGCCTGCATGAGCGTGCTCCCCGGGCCCGACCGCACCTATGCCGCGATCGCCGGCGAGCCCTGGCTGAACGACGATCCCTACTGGGTCATGCACCGGCTCGCCTGCGCCGAGCAGGGACGAGGCCTCGGCTCGCACATGCTCTCGTGGCTCTGCGAGCACCACGACAACGTCCGCGCGGACACCCACGAGGACAACGTCCCCATGCAGCGCGCCCTCGAGAGGTGCGGCTTCGTGCGGCGCGGCACCATCATCTGCGACGACGGCACGCCGAGGATCGCCTACCACTTCGTTCGATAGCGCGTGCGCGAGTCCGCGCAACCCACGTGCGCCGTCCGGCAATCCGCGCGTAGCGGCGTTCCGGTCGGCGCGTTCTTATCGCGTCAGGCCCTGCCGGGACACGGCGGGCATGCGCGTGAGCGCAGTGTCGCCGAGCATGCCCCGGCGCACGAAACGAGTCCTCCTTGGCTTAAATCCGTGCGCAGCGACATGCTCGGCGAATCCGTGCGCAGGGGCGTTCTCGCGGCATGCGAGACGCCGCGAGAACGCCGGGCGATAAGGACCGTCGAGAGGGCCTAGCGGCAGGCCTCCACGAACGAGCGCCAGAGCGCGAAGTCCGTCGACAGGGTCCGCCAGGTGTACTCGGGGTGCCACTGCACGCCCACGCAGAAGCGCCTGCCCGGGACCTCGATGCCCTCCGGGACGCCGTCGGTCGCGCGGGCCACGAGCCTCACGCCCTCGCCCAGCCGCTCGACGCAGCAGTGGTGGGCGGAGTTGACCTGGGCGTGCGTGACGCCGCCGAGGGCGCGCGACAGCAGCGACCCCTCCTCGACGTCGACGGGGTGGCAGACGCCGTTCAGGATGCCGGCATGGCGCCACTGGGCCATACCCTCGGGTGCCCCGAGGCTCGGCACGTCCATGCAGAGCGTCCCGCCGAGCGCGACGTTCAGGAGCTGCGTGCCCCGGCAGGTCGTGAGCAGCGGCAGGTCCGCCGCGAGGGCGCGCCGGACGAGCGGGAACTCGAACGCGTCGCGCTGCTCGCAGAGCAGGGCCGGGTCGTAGTCCATGTCGCTCCCCCACCGGCGCGGGTTGACGTCGGGGCCGCCGGGCACGGCGACGCCGTCGGCGAGCTCGAGGTACGAGTCGATGACCCCCTCGTCGTCCGTGAGCGACATGACGAGCGGGAGGCCCCCGGCGGCGAGGATGGCGTCGACGAAGCAGTCGGCGATGGCCTCCTGGGGGGCGATGCGCTCCGACCCCGCGACGGACTCGGGGACCCATCGGGGTGCAACGAGCACGACCGGTCTTCTCGCCATGCTAGTGCCCCCTGATCGAGTCGAGGAAGTCGCGGGCGCGCTGGGTCTTGGGATGGTCGAAGAACTCGTCGGGGGAGCCCTCCTCGACGATCTGGCCGTCCGCCATGAAGACCACGCGGTCGGCGACGCGGCGGGCGAAGCTCATCTCGTGCGTCACCACGACCATCGTCATGCCGCCGCGCGCGAGCTCGACCATGACGTCGAGGACCTCGTTGATCATCTCGGGGTCGAGCGCGCTCGTGGGCTCGTCGAACATCATGGCCTTGGGGCGCATCGCGAGCGAGCGCGCGATGGCCGCGCGCTGCTGCTGGCCGCCCGAGAGCTGCGCGGGCACCTTGTGCGCCTGCTCGCCGACGCCCACGCGCTCGAGGAGCTCCATCGCGTACCTCTCGGCCTCCTCCCTGCCCTGTCCCAGGACCTCGCGCGGACCGAGCGTCACGTTGTCGAGGATCGTCATGTGGGCGAAGAGGTTGAACTGCTGGAACACCATGCCGAGCTCCGCGCGCATGCGCGCGAGCTCGCGCCCCTCCTGCGGGAGCGGCTCGCCCTCGATGAGTATCTCGCCGGAGTCGATCGTCTCGAGCCGGTTGATGGTGCGGCACAGGGTCGACTTGCCGGAGCCGGAGGGCCCGATCACAACGAGCACCTCGCCCCGGGCCACGGTCAGGCTCACGTCGCGCAGGACGTGGAGGTCGCCGTAGTGCTTGTCCACATGGCGAAGCTCTATCACCGGCACGTTCTTCTCGGCAGCGCTGTCTTGGCTCATGATGCTTGTCCGTTCCTAGCGAATGATCTTGACGCCCGTGCGACGGGCAACGTACACGGACGCCTTGTTGATGGCGAAGTTGATGAGGACGTAGATGACGGCGACGACCAGGTACATGGAGAGCAGCGCGTCGTAGTTGGTGATGAGCACGCGCGCGTTCTGCATGAGGTCGGGATAGCTCACCACGTATGCCACCGTCGTGTCCTTGACCACGACGACGAGCTGGGCGATGAGCGAGGGGATGACGTAGCGGACCGCCTGGGGCAGCACGATCTTCCGCATGGTCTTGGCCGGGCTGAGCCCGATCGAGAGGGCCGCCTCCACCTGGCCCTTGGGCACGGCGTTCACGCCCGCGCGAAAGACCTCGGCGAGCACGCCCGAGGCGGCGAGCGCCACCGGGAGCGTGAGCATCCAGAAGGCGGGCATCTGGATGCCGTACTGCGGGACCACGAGGAAGAAGAAGTAGATCAGAAGCAGGCTCGGCACGCCGCGGAAGAAGTCCGTGACCACGCGACAGAGGGCCGCAAGCGGGGCGATGCCGCTCGTGCGGCCGAGCATGAGCGCAAGGCCCAGGACGAGCGCTATGGCACCCGCCGTGAGCGCGACCTCGACGGTGCCCACGAAGCCCTGCAGCAGGAACCGCCACGTGGGCCACTCGAGCAGGAAGGACCAGTAGCGCGGCGCGAGCTGTCCCGTCACGTAGAACTGGCGGACCACAAGAGCCGCGAGCAGGGCGAGAAGGACGGCGGAGACCGCGGTGCCGATTGCGATGCGGCGCCTGGCGCGCGGACCGGGCGCCTCGTAGAGCGCGGCGCGCACGCTCGGAGCGGTCTTGGTGCGCGTGCTCATCGGAGTATCCTCACCCTCTTGTCGATGCGGTTGCCCACGAACGAGATCGCGAACGCCGTGAGCACGTAGCCGAGCGCCGAGATCAGGAAGGCGAGGATGCCGCCCGTCGCGCGCGTGTTGACGTAGGAGACCACGCCGGTGAGCTCCTGGGGGGAGAGCGGCACCTGGGAGCCGAGCGCGGTCGTGAGCATGACGGCGATGAGGAGGTTCGTCATGGGCAGCACCGTGGTCCGCAGCGCCTGCGGGATCACGATGTGGCGCAGGATCTGCGTGAACGTGAGCCCGACGGAGCGCGCGGCCTCGATCTGGCCGACGCCGATCGTGTTGATGCCGCTCATGAAGTTCTCCGAGCCGAAGGCCGAGCCGAGCAGCACCACGGTCACGATGACGCAGGTCCGCCAGTCGAGGACCACGCGCAGCTGCGGCAGGGCGTAGGCGATGAGGATGAGCAGCGCCACGCCGGGGATGTTGCGGAACACCTGGACGTAGAGCTCGCCGAGCCCGCGGAGGGGCGCGACGGGGCTCACCCGCGCGACCGTCACGAGCACGGCGAGCACCATGACGAAGATGAACGAGACCGCCGTCATCGACCACGTGGCGAGAAGCCCGTCCAGGTAGTTCTGGCCATATGTCCCAAGAAGCTCAGTGAGCCCCATCACACCTCCTCATATGCCTAAAAGGGGACTGTCCCCTTTTTGGTCATTTCTACGCGCCGATGGCGGGCGGCTCCGGGGCCGCGTCGATGCCCGCGCGGTCGCCGATGCAGATCTGCCAGAGCTGCTCCCATACGCCGTCGTCCTCGACCTGCTTGAGCCAGGCGTTGACGAACTCGACGCCGTCAGAGTCGAGCGGCAGTCCGATGCCGTACGGGTCGACGGGACCGAAGGGGTCGCCGGCAAGGCGATAGCGGCCGGGGTTGCGCGTCATCGAGCCCATCTGCATCGCCGTGTCGATCACGTAGGCGTCGACGCGACCCTGGGAGAGCGCCGTGCGGGCCTCCTCGTCGGTCTTGAACTCCTGGACGTTGGCCTCGGGCGCGTACTCCTCCAGGATGCTCGGGCCCGTGGAGCCGGACTGGGCGGCGACGTTCTTGCCCGCGAGGTCCTCGACGGAGTTGATGTCGTCGTTGTCCGCCATCACGAGGATGGACTGCTGGGTGCTGTAGTAGGGGCCGGCGAAGGAGATGATCTCCTTGCGGGCGTCGGTGATGGAGTAGGTTGCAAAGACGACGTCGACCTGGTCGTTCTGGAGGACCGACTCACGCGTGTCGGAGGTGACCTGGGTGATCTCCTGCTTGGACTCGTCGCCGAGGATGTAGCGCGTGAGCAGCTGGGACAGACCGGCGTCGAAGCCGCGCGTCTTGCCGTCCTGCTCGTTCAGGGACGAGAAGAGCAGCGACGTCTGGACGCCGCCGACGCGCAGGGTGCCGGCGTCGCGGACCTTCGTCGCCCACTCGGAGGCGGCGATGTCCTCGTCAGTGGCGACAGCGCCCTCCGCGAGCAGCGCGTCGTACGCCTCGGCGTCGAGCTTCGCCTCCTCAGCCTGCTCGTCGGCGGAGCCGCCGGACGGGGCGGGGGCCTCCCCCGAGTCGCAGGCCGCGAGTCCAAGGGTGGCAAGCGCCGCGGCGCCGAGGCCGAGTGCCTGGCGGCGGCTCATCATCAGGTGATTGAGGGCCATGGTGTATTCCTTTCGGGACGTAGGCCGTTCATAATCCCAAATTGTACCCTCCCGACTAGGATTTCAGACACCACGCCACGCCCTGAAATGCAACGATAACCTGTGGCCGACCCGCGCGCCTGAGCATGCCGTGGCGCACGGTCGCGCTGAGCATGCCCCTGTGCACGGAATCGGACCCGCCCAGCGCGTTTTCGTGCACGGGGGCATGCTCGACGGACTTTCGAACGCCGCAAAGCTCCGCTGCCTAAACCCCGCCGCGCGAACAGAAGAAGGGCCCGACCAGGCGGCCGGGCCCTTCGTGGCGCGTTCTGGGGCACGCCGGGCGTGATTAGCCCAGCAGCTCCTCGACGTCGAGGGCGATCATGTACTCCTCGTTGGTGGGAACCACCATGACGGTGATCGCGGAGTCGGGCGTGGAGATCACGCGGGGCTCGTCGGAGCGGATCGCGTTCTTCTCGTCGTCGATCTTGACACCCATCCAGGCGAGGCGGTTGGCGACGCCGGCGCGCATCTCGGGCGCGTTCTCGCCGATGCCGGCGGTGAAGGCCATGGTGTCCACGCCCTCCATGGAGGCCGCCATCTCGGCGAAGAGCTGGGCCGTGCGGTAGTAGAACATGTCGAGCGCCATCTGGCACTTCTCGTCGCCGTTGGCGGCGCCGGCCTCGATGTCACGGGAGTCGGAGGAGACCTCGGAGACGGCGAGCAGGCCGGACTTCTTGTTCATCATCGTGTCGATCTCGTCGATCGAGTAGCCGCCGACGCGGTTGAGGTAGAAGACCGTGGCGGGGTCGAGCGTGCCGCAGCGGGTGCCCATGATGAGGCCGTCGAGCGGGGTGAGGCCCATGGTGGTGTCCATGCACTTGCCGTCCTCGATGGCACACAGGGACGCGCCGGAGCCGAGGTGGCAGCTCACGAGCTTGTGGGTCTTGTCGCCCATGACCTGGTTGACGGTGCGCCAGATGAAGCGGTGGCTCGTGCCGTGGGCGCCGTACTTGCGGACGTGGTACTTGTCCACCACGTCGCGCGGCAGGGCGTAGCGCCAGGCGCGCTCGGGCATGTGATAGTGGAACGCGGTGTCCGGGACGATGACGTTACCGAGCTCCGGGAACATGTCGCGGCAGATCTCGATGACGTCGGCCTCGGCGTAGTTGTGAAGCGGCGCGAGCGGGGCGACCTCGCGGACCTGGGCGAGCGTCTCGTCGGTCACGACGGCGGACTCGGGGAAGTACCAGCCGCCCTGGACCACGCGGTGGCCGATGCCGCCGATCGGCTTGTCCACGGTCTTGAGGATGTCGAAGACGTACTTGATGGCCGTCTTGTGGTCGGGAAGCGCGACCTCGAGCTTCTGCTTCTCGCCGCCCATCTCCTCGTGGCCGACGAACGAGCCGTCGATGCCGATGCGCTCGCAGTTGCCCTTCGCGTAGACCTCGCGCGTGTCGACGTCAAGAAGCTGATACTTGAGCGACGAGCTGCCGGCGTTGATGACAAGGACGTTCATGACTCTCCTCTCGCGGGGACTCCCCCACCCTCTTGCTGACGAGTAACACTCCCATGATACGCCCCCGCGGCGGCGCTCAGGGCGTTCCGCGGAACAAAATCACGCGGGAATCAGGCCCTCGCCGAGGGGCTTGCCGCCCAGGACGTGCATGTGGAGGTGCATCACGGTCTGGCCGGCCGCGGCGCCCGTGTTCATGATGCAGCGGAAGCCCGACTCGGCGATGCCGGTCCTCTCGGCGACCGCCTTGACGGCACGCTCCATCGAGGCGAGCGTCTCCGCGGGGACGTCGTCGACGAAGTTCTCGTGATGCGCCTTGGGGACCACGAGCACGTGGACGGGGGCCTGCGGGCTGAGGTCCCTGAACGCGACGACGCGCTCGTCCTCGTAGAGGAACTCACTCGGGATCTCCCCGTTGGCGATCTTGCAGAAGATGCAGTCTGACATGGTGCCTCCCATCGGTTCGCGTGAGCTACTCGTTAATATACGCCGTGCTCGGGGCCGAAGAGGTGTCGGTCACCGGGGCGTTCTCGTCGGTGGCGTCGAGAAGGACGCGCACCTTCTGCTCCGCGCCGGAGAGCCGCTCGCGCAGGCTCCTCAGGAGCTCCACGCCGCGTCCGTAGCGCTCGAGCGACTCCTCGAGCTCGAGGTCGCCGGACTCGAGCGCGCGCACGATCTGCTCGAGCTCGACGGAGGCCTCCTTGAACGTCATCTCGTCGATGGGGCGATAGGTTGCATCAGCCATGGTCTCACACCTTTCCGGGCACACGCCCAGCTAGTCGTTGACGGCGGTGACCGTCGCGTCGAAGGAACCCGTGCCGAGAAGGACGCGCACGTCGTCGCCGCGCGAGAGCGAGGCGGCGTCCTTCACCACGTGCCCCGCGCCGTCGCGCGCGATGGCGTAGCCGCGGGCGAGGACGGAGAGCGGCGAGAGCGCGTCGAGCGAGGCGGCGAGCCGCGCGAGCATCGACTCCGCGGGGCGGAGCAGGCGCGGGGCGAGCTCGAGGAGCCGCGCCGCGGCGCGCTCGGTCGTCTCGCGATCGCGCGCGAGGGCGCGCGGGATGGCATCGTGGAGCCGCTGCTCGGTCTGCATGAGGTCCGCCTCCCGGTCGCGGACCGGGGAGAGCGGGTCGGTGAGGCAGCGCCGGGCGCCCAGCGCCTCCACCGCCATGCGCCGGCGGGAGAGCCCGGCGTCCATCGCGCCCGACATGAGGCGCGCGAGCGCGTCCACGCGCTGCGCGCGGAAATCGAGCGCGGCCGACATCGCCCGGCCGAGGCGCACCTGGCGCTGGAGCATCTGGCGCTCCACCTCGTCGATGGCCGGGGCGACGGACTCGGCGGCGGCCGTCGGCGTCGAGGCGCGCCGGTCGGCCACCATGTCGGCGATCGTGGTGTCCGGCTCGTGCCCGATGCCCGTCACCACGGGGACCGGGCACGCCGCGACGGCGCGCGCGACCGACTCGTCGTTGAAGCACATGAGGTCCTCGAACGAGCCGCCCCCGCGCACGAGCAGGATGGCGTCGGGGCGGGCGGAGGCGGCCGTGGCGAGCGCGCGGACGATGGTCGCCGGCGCCTCGGAGCCCTGGACCGAGCACCCCACGACGTCGATCTCCACGAGGGGGTTGCGCCGCGCGAGCGTGCGCTTGACGTCCTCGATGACGCTTCCGGAGAGGGACGTGACCACGCAGACGCGCGAGCAGAACACCGGGACGCGGCGCTTGCGCTCCTGGGCCATGAGCCCCTCGCGCTCGAGGCGCCGCGCGAGCTCGGCCACCTGCTGGCGGAGCAGCCCCTCGCCCGCCGCCTCGACCCTGCTCGCGACGAAGGAGAGCTTGCCGGAGGCCTTGTAGACGTCGAACTTGCCCGTGAGCTGCACGGTGAGCCCGTCGCGCAGCTGGAAGCCCATCTTCGCCGCGGTGCCGCGCCACACGATGACGCTCATGGCGGCGCCCTCGTCCTTCACCTCGAAGTAGCAGTGCCCCGAGCGGGCGTTGGGGCCCCGGAAGCCCGAGACCTCTCCCGAGACGACGAGGGTAGGCCAGGCGGAGACGGCGCCCTTGGCCAGGGCGACGGCGTCGGACACCGAGATGGGCGCCGAGGAGACGCGCGCCTCGTCCGACATCACTCCTCCCCCCTTCCGCCGTAGCGGCCGAGAAGGTAGAGCAGCTGCATGATGGAGGTGAGCGCCGCGGCCACGTACGTGAGCGCGGCGGCCGTGAGGACCTTGCGCGCGCCCTCCTCGTCGAGCCCGGCGCCGTTGAGCGAGAGATAGGCGACCGCGCGGCGCGAGGCGTCGATCTCCACGGGAAGCGTGACGAGCTGGAACACGACGGAGACGGCGAAGAGCAGGATGGCGAGCTGGACGAGGTTGAGGGCGTTGAGCATCACGCCGAGCACGAGGACGAGGACCCATCCCTGCTGGGCGATGTTGACCGCCGGGACGAGGGCGGAGCGCAGGCGATAGAGCCCGAAGCCCTGGGCGGCCTGGATGGCGTGGCCCGCCTCGTGGCACGCCACGGCGACCGAGGCCACCGAGGCGCCGCGGTAGTTGTCGTCGGAGAGGTGCAGCCGGTTGTCACGCGGGTCGTAGTGGTCGGTCAGCGAGCCCGCGACGCGCGTGATCCCCACCTCGCCGGCGCCGCCGTCGGCGAGCATGCGCCGCGCGACGTCCGCCCCCGTCCCGCCGACGTTGGCGGGCACCTTCGACCACTTGTTATAGGTGCTCCTGATGTAGGCCTGCGCGATGCCGCCGATGACGAGCGCGACGAGCGCGATGAGGTAGTAGCCCAAATCGATGCCGTAGAAGCCATAGTAGAGGGGCATGTGCGGTCTCCAATCGCTTGACTGAGGACCATTCTACCCGGCCGGGCGGACATTAATGCCTCGCGGGGGCGCCCTTCTCGCCGGTGCTAGAGCAGCTCGATGCGCCCCTCCTTGACGGTGAGGCCGACCTCCCCCGCGAGCAGGCGGTCGAGCGTGCGCCCCGCGAGCTCCCAGCGCCAGGAGCGCGAGAGGCGCGAGCGCTCGCGGTCCGAGACGAAGTCGAGCAGGTCGTCACGGGTGGCGATGAGCTGCGTGGCGACGCCGCTGCGCTCGGAGACGAGCCGCAGGACGGCGTACATGAGGTCGATGACGCTCTCCGTCTCGGCGGACGGGCGGGCGTGGCGCGTGACCTTGGGGCACTCGTCCGCCGGGCACGCGAGCCCCCTCCCGACGGCCGCGACGAGCCTCGCCCCCTCGCGCTCGCCGAGCTGGTCGGTCCCCCGGATGCGCCTCAGGCGCTCGAGCGAGGTCGGCGTGCGCTTGCAGACCTCGACGGCAACCTCGTCGGAGATGACCCACTTGCGGGGGACGTCCCGCCGCGCGGCCACCTCCTCGCGCCACGCGCACACCTCGCGGGCGACGGCAAGCTGCCGGCGCGTCAGCGAGCCCGAGCGACGAAGGCGCAGGAAGGCCTCGCGCGGGTCCCGCCGGACGCGGGCCGGGTCCGCGAGCTCGGCCATCTCCGGCTCGACCCACGAGAGGCGGTCGAGCTCGATGAGGCGCGACATCATCGTCTCGTAGATCCCCGGGAGGTAGCGCACGTCGTCCTCGGCGTACGCGAGCTGCTCGGGATCGAGCGGGCGGCGCGACCAGTCGGTGAGCGACTCGGCCTTGGGAAGGTGGACGCCGCAGTAGGCGTCCACGAGCGAGCCGTAGCTCACCTGCTGCCGCATGCCGAGGAACGCGGCGGCGACCTGCGTGTCGAAGACCGGGGCGCACGTGCAGCCGAGGCCGTCGAGAAGGACCTCGATGTCCTGGCTGCAGGCGTGGAAGACCTTGGTGACAGACGGGTCCTCCAGGAGCGCCCTCAGCGGGGCGAGGTCGTCTATGAGGATGGGGTCGACGGCGGCTATCTCGTCGCCAGCGGCGACCTGGACGAGGCAGAGCCTGGGGTAGTAGGTCTTCTCGCGCAGGAACTCGGTGTCAACGGCGAGGACCCTGGATGATGAGGCGCGCTCGCAGAAGTCGGCAAGCTCGGAAGGGGTCGATACGTACACGGCGCTCGATTCTGTGTCATGCGAGGTTTGGGTACCATAGGAAGTGCCGTGCGCCCCCCGCGGGCGGCGGCGCGTTCCATGATACCCAATAGCCCCCGCGTCCCGGGGAGGAGACCGATGCGCACCCTCATCATCCACAACCCGAAGTCCGGCTTCGGGTCGGACGCCGTCTTCCAGTTCGAGCGCGTGCTCGTGCGGGCGGGCGACGAATGCGTCCTCAGGGTCCTCGAGGAGGACTTCGAGGCGAGCGAGACCTGCCGCGACGCCGAGCGCTTCGACGTGGTCGTGGCGTCGGGCGGCGACGGCACCGTCGCGGCCCTCCTCCACGCCCTCGCCGGGACGGACGTCCCGGTCTGCGTCTTCCCCTCCGGGACCGCCAACCTGCTCGCCGCCAACATCGGCAACGCCCCCGAGCCCTCGGCGCTCGCCCGGGCCTGCCGCAAGGGGAAGACGGCCACCGTCGACCTCGGGGAGATCTCCTGGGAGGACGAGCGCGGCGCGCGCGGAACGCGCGGCTTCGCCCTCATGTCGGGGACGGGCTTCGACGCGCAGCTCATGCAGGCCGCCCTCCCCAACAAGGCGATCATGGGCCAGGCGGCCTACTTCGCGGCCGCGCTCTCCAACCCCCGCCCGACGGTCGAGCGCTTCCGCATCACCGTGGACGGCGAAGTGCGCGAGCGTGAGGGGATCACCTGCCTCGTCGCCAACAACGCCATGATCCAGGGGGACATCGAGCTCATCCCCGACTGCCGGATGGACGACGGCCTACTCGACGTGATCGTGGCGGAGACCTCCGACGCCGCCCAGCTCCTGAAGCCCCTCGCCTTCGGGCTCATGGACCGCACCGGGAAGGTGATGGGCCGCCCGCACCTCGAGAGCTTCCGCGGGAGGGAGATTCGCGTCGAGGTCGACCGTCCCGTCGCGCTCGAGGTCGACGGCGACGTGATTCCGGGCCTCGTGACCTCCTACGACGCGCGCGTGCTCCCCGGCGCGGCGCGCATCGTCGTCGACGCGATGGGGCCCTACGCGAGCGGGGACGACGGCCCGAGCCGCTTCGGCGGCTCCGACGTCATCGCCTACCCCGACGCGTAGCGCCGTCGAAGGGCGGCCCTAGCCCAGGCCGAGGGCGGCGAGCGCCGCGTAGGCGACCATGCCGGTGACCGCGCACCAGATGAGCGAGCCCGTCCTTCTCGCCACGAGCGCGACGAAGGCAGCCGCGAGCAGCGGCGCCGCCCGGAGCGGGGCGGTCGGGTCGAAGAGGTCGTTTGCCACGAGCGCCGCGAACGCGGCGGGCGGGATGAGCGCGAGCGCCTCCGCGGCGCGCGGCGAGAGCGGCCGCCCCTTCAGCGCGAGGAGCGGGAGGCAGCGGCAGGCGAGCATCACGACGAGCACGCACCCGTAGAAGACGAGGAAGTCCGAGCCGCTCACCGCACGCCCCTCCCCCGCGCGCGGGCGTCGGCGGCGAGCCCGGCAGCGACGCCCGCGATCGCCCCGAAGAAGACGGAGAGCGAGCCCGCCCCGAGAAGCTTGAGCGCCACGACGGCCGCCGCCGCGACGATGGCCGCGGCAGCCGTGCGCGGGGCCCATCGCTGCCCCACGAGCAGGCAGACGAAGATGGACGTCATGGCGAACGACATGACGGCGACGGGGATGGCGAGCGCCGGCCCCACGGCGGCGCCGAGCGCGTTCGCGGCGGCCCAGGACAGCATGCTCATCAGGTTGACGAGCGTCGCCCGCGCAGGCGTCCACGCGTCGTCGGAGACGAAGCGCTCGAGGTTGACGCCGAAGCTCTCGTCGGTCACGGTGGCGGCGAAGAGCGCGGCGAGGGGCCGCGGGGCGGACGAGACGTGCGGGGCGAGCGCGGCGGCGTAGAGGGTCTGCCGGGCGCTCAGAAGCGAGACGCTCGCCACCATCGCGGCGACGGGGGTCCCCGCCAGCGCGAGCGACGACATCATGAACTGCCCCGCTCCCGAGTAGAAGGTCGCCGAGACCGCGAATGCCCAGAGGGGCGAGACGCCGACCTCCGCCTCCATGACGCCGCAGGGGATGCCGATGGTAAGGTAGCCCAGCATGACGGGGAGCGCCGCGCTCGCGGCGGCGCGCAGGTCGGAGCGGCCCATCCGGGAGGGCCTCAGCGGAGGTCCGCGGGGAAGCGCACGCCGGCCTGGCGGCGGACCTCGTCCATCACGGCGAGCGACTCGAGCGTCACGCGCTCGAAGCGCTCCCGCGCCGCGAGCGCCGCCGCGTCGCCGCGAGCCGCGGCCACGAAGTCGGCGAGCTCGCAGACCATGTCGTTCTCGGGCACCTCGACCTCGACGGGGGCCATCTCGGCCTGCTCGACGCGGAAGACCTGGCCCGAGGCGGCGCACTCGTGGAGCCACAGGCGCTCGGGCCCGGAGGTGGGCTCCCAGACGAGCGTGCCGCGCTCGCCCTCGACCTGGGAGGGCAGCATGCCGTCGCTCGCCTTCCCGTACGAGAGGCTCACGACCTTGTCCGCGTACCCGAGGATGACCTCCCCCGCGAGGTCGATCGTCGAGCAGGGGTCCCCCTCGGGGCGGCCTGGGACCGGGGCCGTGACGGAGAGCGCGCGCACCTCGTCGGGCCGCCCGAAGAGCGCGATCGCGGGCTCGACGCAGTAGACGCCGATGTCCATGAGGGCGCCCGCCGAGAGCGAGGGGTCGAAGATGTTGACGCGCTCGCCGGCGAGCAGGCGCGGCATGCGCGATGAGACCTTCGAGAAGCGCAGGGACGCGAGCCGCACGGGGCCGAGCCCCTCGGAGACGATGCGCTCTATGACGCCGAAGCTGGGGGTGTGGAGGTTGCGCGTCGCCTCGAGCGCCACCACGCCGGCGGAGCGGGCGGCGTCGAAGACCTCGCGGGCCTCGCGCTCGTTCGACGCGAGCGACTTCTCGACGAGCACGTGCTTGCCCCCGGCGATGAGCCTGAGCGCCTGTCCCGCGTGCAGCGCGTTGGGGCTCGCGACATAGACGGCGTCGACCTCGGCGCTTTCGGCGAGCGCGTCAAGGTCGTCGAAGAAGAGGCGCGCGCCGCGCGGCCCGCCGAAGGAGCGGGCACGGTCGAGGTCGCGCGAGTACGAGCCGACGAGCGCGGCGCCGTCGTACGCGGCGAGCGCGTCGCAGAAGCGCGCGCAGATGCCGCTCGTCCCTATCGTTGCAATGCGGAGGTCGCCCACGTCGCTCCCCTTCCGTCGCGCGTCCCGCGGTACGCAGTCGATTGTACACTCCGGCCGCGCGCCCGGGTTTCTCGCGCCCCGCGCCGCCCGAGGACTGCTAAGGTCTTGTCTCGGACACAGGACAAGGAGGGCACAGATGTACTCGTTCGAGGGTCGCGTCCGCTACAGCGAGTGCGACGACACGGGGCGCCTCTCGCTCGTCTCGCTCATGAACTACTTCCAGGACTGCTCGACCTTCCAGTCCGAGAGCCTGGGGCTCGGGATCACGCGCCTCGCCGAGGAGCACCTCGCGTGGGTGCTCGCCCTCTGGAGGATCGAGATCGACGAGCTCCCGCCCTTCGGAGCCCCGGTCGAGGTCTCCACATGGTGCTACGAGATGACGCGCGCCCACGCCAGGAGAAACTTCGAGCTGCGCTCCGCGGACGGCCGCTCGCTCGCGCGGGCCGACTCGCAGTGGCTCGTGTTCGACGTCGATCGCGGGCGCGCGACGCGCGTCCCCGCCGACCAGCTCGTCTACGCCTCGCCCGAGCGCCCGCTCGAGATGGGGCCGCTCGACCGGCGTCTCCGCGCCGAGGGCGAGGGAACGCCCTGCGCGCCGATCGTCGTGGGCGCGCGAAGCATCGACACCAACCATCACGTCAACAACGCCCAGTACGTGCTCTTTGCCGAGGACGCCCTCGTCGGGCTCGGCAGGCGCGTCCGCCCGAGGGTGCTCTCGGTGCTCTACCGCGCGCAGGCGCACCTCGGGGACGTCGTCACGCCCGTTGCCCACGAGCGCGCCGACGGCTGGGACGTTGACCTCACCGACGAGGCGGGCGCGAGCTACGCGCTCGTCAGGTTCCAGGAACGCTAGGAGGACCGATGGACGACAAGAACGTTGTGCGCGTCGCGGCGGGCATCATCCACCGCGACGGCCGAATCCTCGCCGCGCACCGCTCGGACGGGGCGCTGCCCGGGGGCTGGGAGCTCCCCGGCGGCAAGATCGAGCCGGGCGAGAGCGCGGTCGAGGCGCTCAAGCGCGAGGTCGAGGAGGAGCTCGGCTGCCCGGTGCGCGCGGCGTGGCCCTACGACACCGTGGAGTACGACTACCCGGACTTCCACCTCTCGATGGACTGCCTCGTCTGCACGCTCGAGGACGGCTCGGAGCCGGTCGTTGCCGACGCGTCCCACGACGAGCTGCGCTGGCTCGCGCGCGGCGAGCTGCTCGACGTCGAGTGGCTCCCCGCCGACGTGGCGCTCGCGGGCTCGCTCACGTACTACTGGGACGAGGCCCTCTCGGACCAGATGCTCTGACGCCAGGTCGAGGCCGCCCGCAAGGGCTGCTATGATGGGGCGATACGACGAGAGGAGCACCGTGAACGAACACACCGACGAGACGGGGCTCGTGCCCGAGACGCCCGTCATCGAGAGCGCGAGCGGGACCACGGACCCCCGCAACTCCGAGTCCGGCCCAACCGCCTACGTCGTGTTCGGCGTGGTCGTCGGCCTGCTCGTCCTTCTCGCCATGAGCGTCTCGAGCTGCACCGCGGCCCTGGGATCCATCGCGAGCAGCTCGTACCTGTGGGAGGACGAGGGGTACGGCGACGCCTGGGACGAGGACTACGGGACCGAGTGGCCCTGGGCCGAGGAGGACTACGGCGTGACCCTCGAGAGCCCCTACGACGCCTAGCGGACGGCCGGCAGGACGCAGACCCGCGAGACGGGACGGAAGGGAGCGCCATGAGCAAGGCAGACGAGATCTTCATCTCCATGTGCTCGGACATCATCGAGCACGGCACCACCACCGAGGGCCAGAGGGTCCGTCCGCGCTGGGAGGACGGCTCGCCCGCCTACACGATCAAGCGCTTTGGCGTGTGCAACCGCTACGACCTGCGCGAGGAGTTCCCCGCGCTCACCCTGCGGCGCACGGCGCTCAAGTCCGCGATGGACGAGGTGCTCTGGATCTACCAGCGCAAGTCCAACAACATCCATGACCTCAAGCCCCACATCTGGGACGAGTGGGCGGACGAGACCGGCTCGATCGGCAAGGCGTACGGCTACCAGGTGGGCGTGAGGTCCCACTACCCCGACGGCGACTTCGACCAGATGGACCGCGTCCTCAAGGACCTGCGAGAGAACCCCTACTCGCGCCGCATCATGACGAACCTCTACACGTTCGCCGACCTCTCGGAGATGAACCTCTACCCCTGCGCCTACAACGCTATCTACAACGTGACGCAGGAGCCGGGCGACGATCGGCCCACACTGAACATGGTGCTCGTCCAGCGCAGCCAGGACGTGCTCGCGGCCAACAACTGGAACGTCTGCCAGTACGCGATCCTGCTCATGATGGTGGCCCAGGTCTCCAACATGAACGCCGGCGAGCTCGTCCACATGATCGCCGACGCCCACATCTACGACCGTCACGTGGACATCGTGCGCGAGCTCATCTCTCGGCCCACGCACCCCGCCCCCACCGTGCGCCTCAACCCTGACGTCACGAACTTCTACGACTTCACCACCGACGACCTGATCGTCGAGAACTACGAGCACGGCCCGCAGGTAAAGAACATCCCGATCGCGGTCTGACCGTCCGGCGGGAGGGGAGAAGGACAATGCCCCGGCGCTCAGACAGCTTGCCGCAGAGGGCGCGGCAAGAACTCGCGGCGGGACAATGTCCTTCTCCCCTCCC